>PKTV01000574.1 GCA_002868985.1 Desulfobacteraceae bacterium
ATACCGGAAACAAAGCCTCAACCTCTCTTTATTTCTGAAAAAGAGTTGCTGGGAATTGATCATGCTTATGTGGGAAATCTTATCGCAAAAAAATGGAAACTGGGAGAGGAAATTTCAGATACCATTACCTATCATCACGCCCCGGAAACATATCAAGGTGTGCAAAACGACATTCTTTTCACCGTCATTCTATCGGACCATTTTGCAAATAATTCGGAAATCGGTTATTCCGGAAACCGTTATTTTGAAAATATTTACCCTGAAGTCATGCGATATCTCGGAGATGACACTGAATTTTCTTTTGATAATATCAGTGCGTTTAACGGTGAAGTCGAGCAAGAGATAGAAAACGCCCAAATATTTTTGAAGATCGCCGGTTGAGGAGAAAATTATGAAACTTCGTTTCTGGGGTGTGCGCGGCTCTATTGCATGTCCTGGGCCCAAAACAGTGGAATTCGGAGGCAACACTCCATGCTTGGAACTTCGGTTCGGCGAAAAAAACAGACTCATCATCATCGATGCCGGAACCGGTATCCATCCGCTGGGACATCGCCTGGTGTGGGATGATATTCAAGACGGACCCATAACCACCGAAATATTTATAACCCATACCCACTGGGATCATATTATCGGATTCCCTTTTTTCAGACCGATATATATTCCCGGCACAAAACTGAAGGTATATGGCCCGATAACATTTGAAGACGATTCCCTTGAGAAAATAATGGGTGATCTACTACGATACCGATACTTTCCGGTGCTGCACGGTGAGCTTACAGCAAATATCGAGTATTTACAGCTCGGTGAATGCAAAATGGATCTTGGCGACGGAATCACGCTGAAAACAAAATATTTGAATCACCCGTTACTCTGTCTCGGTTATCGGTTTGAATTTAACGGCAAAGTTTTGTGTACCGCCTATGACACAGAGCCCTTTAGAAACGTTTTCTCAACAGACACAAACGCTGCGGATTTTGACCCCGTCGTTCGTCATGAAGGAGAAGAGGCCGCCCGTGAAGAGAATGAAAAATTGCTCGATTTTTATCGCGATGCAGATATTCTTATCCATGATTGTCAATATACCAAGGAAGAATACTTTTCATCAAAAATAGGCTGGGGGCACTCATTTTTTGAACACGCAATCGATTCCGCCCTCAAGGCAAATGTTAAAAAAATAGTCCTTTTTCACCATGATCCTCTGCGGACAGACCAGGAACTGTTTGAACTCGAAAAGCACTGTCAGAAACATCTTGGCAACCCGTCCGACCTGGAAATTTTAGTGGCAAAGGAAGGAATGGAAATTGTACTTTGAAATGTGAATAGAAATCATTTTACCGTATTTTTTCAAGGGGTTTGCTTCCCCGTGAACACATACCTAATTCCTGCCAATATCCCATCAAATTGCAGATACATACCTTTTTAATTTCATAGGGGTTGAAAAATCAAATATTATTCATATATATTTAATCCTGATTCAAGGATGACTATCGGTCCTATATCCAATTAATAGAAAAAGAATATTTATGACAAAAAACATCGGCTTTATTTCCACACGCTTTTCAGGCACCGACGGTGTGACCATGGAAGCCAGCAAGTGGTCGAAAGTTCTAACTCAAAAAGGGCACAGCTGTTTCTGGTTTGCCGGTGAATTGGACAGGGATCCGAAAAAAAGTTACCTGGTCCCCGAGGCGCATTTCAAGCATGAAAAAAACCAGTGGATCAACGATCAAATATTCGGACACAAAGAACGAAATCCTATCGTAACCGATACCATTTTTGAATTAAAAGTTTTGTTAAAAAAACAGATTCAAACATTTATCTCACAATTTCACATAGACCTTCTCATTGCTCAGAATGTACTCACCATTCCGTTGCATATTCCACTGGGAATCGCTTTAACCGAAATTATCGCCGAAACCCAGATTCCCACCATTGTCCATCACCATGATTTCTATTGGGAAAGAACGCGGTTTTCTGTGAACGCTGTGGGAGATTATCTGAGAATGTCGTTTCCACCCAGCTTAAATAATATCGAACATGTTGTGATCAACTCGGCGGCTCAAGAAGAGTTGGCGCTTCGGACGGGAATTTCATCGATGATCATTCCCAATGTTTTGGATTTTGAGAACCCGCCGGAAACAGATGCCGAGCAAACCGCAGCGTTCCGAAGTTCTATGGATCTGGAACCGCAAGACCATATCATCCTGCAGCCCACCCGCATTGTCCAGCGCAAAGGAATCGAACA
>PKTV01000163.1 GCA_002868985.1 Desulfobacteraceae bacterium
CCCATTTTCTGACCTTTTTTTCCGTCAATTTTCTTTCCGTCATCGGACAGTTTCCACATCGGAAGACCCCATTCCTCGAAGAGAAAGACGGAATCATCAACGTGACAGCCCAGATCATAAATCAGGTCCTCACGGACAATCCCCATCAGATCGTTGCGAACCATTCGCACATAGTCATCCGGTGTATTTTCTCCGATATACGTATTGATTGCTGAAAGACCCTGGGCAACAGCGCCACTACGCTCCATGGCGGCTTTGTCACACAGCAGGATTTTCGCGTCAGGTGCCCATTTTTTTTGCTCAAAAGCGGTTCCGCAGGCAGCCATGCCGCCGCCTACAATCAGAATATCAACTTCGCGCTCTTCAACTTCCGGATCCCTGACAGCCTTGAGTTCTCCCAAAGGTTTATTCGGTAATGCCATATTATATCCTCCTTAAATCGAAATATTCTAAATTGATCATCAAACCGTAGTTTTGAAAACCCTTTACCGCTTAAACGGTTGCCAGCGGTTTTGGAATCTCATAACCATCTGCTTCTTGGGTTGAAAGCAGTTCACTGTCAAGATCTTTGCCTACGAGATCCACATATCCATTGGCAGCGCCTTCAGGGGTTGTCCGGATGGGGAACTTAAAGCGCTTGATGGTACCGTTTCTGAACTTACAGGTCCACATAACATCCTCGGTTCCAAGCATGGGCATAATGCTGCTTCCCAGCGGCACAAAGTCAGCATAACCTCTAACCTCAATTGCCTGTGTGGGGCAGATCTTTACGCATGAAAAACATTCCCAGCACTGATCCGGCTCCTGATTGTAAGCCTTCATTTCATTGGGCTCCAGAACCATCAGGTCGTTGGGGCAAATGTACATGCACGCGGTCTTGTCCCCGCCTTTGCAGCCATCGCATTTTTCTGAAATTACGAAACTTGGCATTTAATTACCTCCTAATTCTGTTGTAAAAAATTTCAGTATTTTAAACTCTTTAAAATAGTCTCTGGTACAATTTGTAAGCTGTTTGCACCTCCCTTCGTAATTTTGGCCTCAAAAGACCGTCAGTTGTTATTCGTTTTAAAAATTCCGCTTTATATTTACCCAATCACCCTCAATGGTGATTTTAAAATTCATAAACGTTAAGTAATTCGCTATAAAATCAATAGGATAGGTGAGACCTGAGTGCCAAAGGGATTAAATAACAATTAACATTATTCTTGTCAAGAACTTTTGGGAAAACTAAATTATAATTTTATAGGCCTTGCTTTAAAGGATTTTATAGAATCTTTATTTAGGTTAATATAATCCGATATACACTATATGTTGTGCTTAAAATAATTCAGGTTATATAAGCCATTCAGGTTATGAATTCCATACAGTATTTGGGTATTTGTATAGACGTATAGAGGCCATCCTGAAAGATTTACAGCACGTTATGGACTTTTATATTTTACACACATTTTTTGGTTGACAGGTTCTGCTGGATTGGTCATTGGTTATATATTATGGAAAACAACATGACTCCCCTTTCGGTAAATGACACATTCTTATTTTCATGCTCAAAAAAGGTGCCCTGTTTCAATGAATGTTGCCGGGACTTGAACCAGTTTCTCACCCCTTTTGACATATTGCGACTGAAACAACGACTCGATATATCATCGCGTCTCTTTCTCGAGCGGTATACCACCCAACAGACCGGCCCTGAAACCGGTCTCCCCATAATAACGTTAAAAACAGATGATCCTCATAAACTTAAGTGCCCATTTGTGACGTCATCCGGATGCAGCGTTTATGAAGACCGCCCATCATCGTGTCGGACCTATCCGCTGATGCGAATTGCCTCTCGTTCCAGAGAAACAGATAAAATTGCGGAGCAGTATATCCTTTTGAAAGAACCGCACTGTCTGGGTTTTGAAAAGGGCCGAACCTGGACCATCCGGGAATGGATCGAAGATCAGGATGTGACCCTTTATAATGAAATGAATGATATGTTGCTGGAAATCATCAGCCTTAAAAATCGTCTCATTCCCGGCCCATTGGATATCAAGTCAAGATTTGCCTTTTACATGGCACTGTATGACATTGACACATTCAGATCTCACATATTTGAACAAAATATTCTTGATAATTGGAACCTGGACGAAAAAACTTTAGATACCCTGAAGAATGATGATGTTGAACTGTTAAAACTCTTTTTTACATAGTCCAAAGATTTTAGCAATAATTCAAACCTGCTTGTAAATGGATATATCTATA
>PKTV01000153.1 GCA_002868985.1 Desulfobacteraceae bacterium
AAAACAAATCAAAAAGGGTGGACCCGTTACCGTTACGCACCCTGAAGTGACGCGATTTTTCATGACGATCCCTGAAGCATGTCAGCTAATTCTGCAAGCAGGTGCCATGGGCAAGGGAGGCGAAATTTTTTTATTCGATATGGGCACATCCATTAAAATTGATGATATGGCCAGGGATCTCATTCGATTTTCCGGATTTGAGCCAGAGGTGGACATCAAGATCGAATATATTGGCCTGAGACCTGGTGAAAAACTATTCGAGGAGCTAATCATTGAAGGAGAAGATGTTGTTCCCACCGGCCATGAAAAAATCATGGTGCTAAAGGGGATGGATTGCAATTTGCAGATTTTAAACGGTAATATACACAATTTGATTCAAATAGCCAGCGACCAGAAAATAGAAAAGATTAAAGCAAAGCTTCAAGAAATGGTGCCTGAATATCGGCCCGGTTAACTATTGCCCATCCATAAATGGTCTTTTTGCCCAATCTCTACGCCTGCCCTGTGAAATGCGGAGCTTATTTCTCTGGGGTTATGTTCAAAAATAATAAGCCTCGGAATATCAAATATGTGCCTGCGTTTATTTTTTTCGCAGGCCTTGATCTTGAACAAAAATTCTCATTTATGGATGAACACTGGTGAGGTCTTGATGGATGGATCAATACTTATGGTTGTCGAAAAGGGACCGGAACGGTATATTTGCTCCTATTGATGACCGGAATTTCAAGGCTAAAAATTTTACAGATATCTCTTGCCTGCTAAATAGTTTATAGTCCAAATACTGGCAAGAGATCGCCAAAATGAACGGGGACAATTTTTTGAGATATTATTATCCGTATTTCTTTATGCGTGAAAATAGATGCTTTACAAGTTATCAAAGGTCTGCGATCATCGTAAAAGGGTATCAAATGGCTGCGTATTCCCGAATATGATTTCCCCATTTTCTAACCGGATCTTCTTAAAATACCTCAATCAAGAACGACAAAAAAATGACGCATTCCCACCAGATTAGCATAAGTAAATAACTATTAGAAATATTAACAAATAATTTATATAACCAACCAGGGTGCTGCGCCATAATAATATGGTTTGATACTGCAAAGGTCTTTTTTTCCAACTCCTATCTATCAAAGACCGAACATAACCTATTATAATCATATCTTTTTTATCATATCTGCAAAATCCTTCAGCCTTTTCTCTCAAAAGGCATACAAATTTCCAATCTTTGACATAGGCCCTCAGCGATAGGGTTCTAATCTATTGAAATCTCACTAATTAATTATGACCGTCTGGTTTTGCACAGATTTTGCATAGCTAAAATAATATGATGGGTATAGCAGCCAAATTTATCAAACCTAAACTGGACCGGCCTGTTAATAACAATCTTTCCTCTTTGCCTTTCAATCATTTATGGGCGGTGATGAAGAGAAATTTAAGGAGACATAATGTATCTTTCTCACTATAATTTAAAAGAAAAACCTTTTCAGATAAGCACAGACCCAAAATTTATCTGGTTTGGAGAGAAACACCGGGAAGCCCTTGCCGTTTTAGAATATGGTGTTATCGACAATAAAGGATTTCTCCTTATCACAGGCGATGTGGGTACAGGAAAAACAACGCTTATCAATGCATTATTAAAGCGACTTGGCAATGATGTTGTTGTCGCCAACATAACCAACCCTATCCTGGAGGAACTGGACTTTTTCAATATCGTTGCGGATGAATTTAATATCAATAAACATTTCAGCAACAAAGCGGATTTTTTAATTCATTTTAGCCGTTTTTTAAACGACTGTTACACAAAAAAGAAAAAAGTCATCCTTGTCATTGATGAGGCTCATAAATTGGATCAAGACCTTCTTGAGCAGATACGGCTCTTTTCAAATATCGAAAGGCAGAATACTAAACTGATAAATATCTTTTTTGTCGGTCAAAATGAATTTATTGATATTATTTCTGATAACCAAAATAGAGCGTTAAGGCAAAGAATCAGTATCAATTACCATCTTGGTCCTTTGAGGGAATCTGAAGTAAGGGAGTACATTCTTCAACGTCTCAACGTCGCAGGTTTGAAAGAGAATATTTTCAATGACAATTCAATAAGTGAAATTAATTCTTTTTCAAAGGGGTATCCGCGACTCATAAACATTATTTGTGATCATGCGTTATTGACCGGGTATGTTAAAGGAGTAAAAACAATAGATGAAGAGATTATAAGAGAATGTGCAAATG
>PKTV01000042.1 GCA_002868985.1 Desulfobacteraceae bacterium
AAACCTCCTGATGAACAACAAATAATTCCCTCGAGAGTAAAATTTATTTTCTACAAACTTAATTCGTAAAAGCACGCCTAATATATGCAATGTTTTAACATTGTCAAGGTATACCCGGCACTTTTTTTGAATTAAAATTTCCGCAAATCATCAATAGGTTTTCGCCATTTTTCATAAAACTTCAATACATTCTCCATGCCAAAAACATTCACCGATTTGAGTGTCTCATGTGTGATTTCATGAACATGCGCCTCTTCCGCCATCATTTCTTCATGAGAAGCCTCAAAATTTTGAAGAAATTTACTGAACCTCAGAATGTGAATAAGTTCGTGAGCAACGATGTAGAGGGTAAATGGAAAAAGTTCTATATCAGGCGAATCTTTTATGGCTGAAAGGATCACATGATCTTGAAGACATATTTTATAAAAATCATATGTTGACGAACCCAAGGATGAATTCTTTCGCCAGCCCGTATATCGGATAACTTGCGCAAACGGGCCGTGGACAATTTCTTCGGGAGAAAGATCGACCAGCGTTCTGATATCATATGCGCATGCATCGGACCATTGACTGGCTGACATTTTATAAAAGTTACTGACAAGTTCCTCGGCCATTGCCACACAATTATTTATGATGTCGATCTGATCCGTATTAAATTTGTTCAGTTTCTCCATGAGAATCGTTATTCATCAAAAAAAATGTGGACATCGTGTTATTTATAATGTATTTTACATTTTTTAATAATAAAGTTTTAATAATAAAGAAAATACCGATTGGAGGTGATCTGTTGGGTAGTGTTGTAAAAAAACGAAGAAAAAAAATGAGAAAACATAAACATAGAAAGCTGCTGGCACGCACACGCCATCAAAGAAGAAAGGGCAAATAGGCTTTACCTATAAGCTTCTATGCCTGTGAAAAAAGCACCCATTGATGAACGCAAACGCTCTCAAAGATTCCGGTGCTTTTTCTTTTCCTTTATTATGGTTTACCGGAATAACTTTTTAAGTATTTAAAAAATTCTGAGTCTGTTGAAAGCACAAGCGAGCTGTCTTTATCAAAGGCATCGCTGTATAGTTCAAGTGTTTTGACGAATGAATAAAAATCAGGGTCGATGCCATAGGCGTTAGCGTATAGCTTTGTTGATTCGGCATCGGCCTTGCCTTTGATTGTCTGTGCCGTTCTGTAAGCTTCGGATGTGATTCTCTTTAAATCCCTTTCCTTTTCACCCAGTATTTTTTGGGCTTCACCCTTTCCCTCTGATCTGAATTTTTCGGCGATCTGCTTCCGTTCTGCAATCATTCGGCCATACACCGAATCTCTAACCTGTTCTACATAGTTTATCCGTTTTATTTTCACATCAACCAGCTCAATGCCGAACTTGGCCAGCTTCGGCTGGGCCTGCACCAGTATTTGCTTGGTAATCTTCTCCCGACCGGTTTCTATCTTATAGGATGGTCTTTCCTTGATGTCTTCAAGCCCAACTTCATAGGTATCCAGTTCTCGGTTGGACTTACGAACCGTTTCAATGAGCCTGTTTTCAGTAATAAGATTTCGCACCGCAGGATCAATGATATCGTCAAGCCTTCCCCGAGCACTTATCGTGTTATTGACCGTCTGAAAAAATGTTATTGGATCAACAATTCTCCATCTGGCAAATGCATCCACCCAGATATAGGTTTTATCCAGCGTTGGAACCTGGCCGGGATCACCATCCCATTCTAAAAGATTTTTAGGAAAATAAGTGGCGTTCTGAATAAAGGGAATCTTAAAATATAAACCGGATTCCTTTTTCGGCTGACCAACGACTTTTCCGAATTGAGTGACAACCACCTGTTCTGTTTCATCCACCACGTATGCAGCGGTAAAAACGAAAAGAATGGCAACAACCGCAACAACGAGTATAACGAGTTTAGATTTCATTATTTATCACCCTTTTGTTTGCCAAGATTTAGTAAAGGGAGGACATTCTTCTGGTCTGAATCAATGATATATTTATCTCCAATTTTGGGGAAAAGGTCTTTCAGGGATTCAAGATAGAGTCTCCTTTTGGTTACATCTTTGGCCTTTGCGTATTCTGCATAAAACGCTTTAAATCTGGCAGCATCACCTTTGGCCCGGTTAACCCGGTCCAGTGAATATCCTTCAGCAGCCTTTATGGTTCTTTCTGCTTCACCCCTGGCCGCAGGGATGGCTTTGTTATAATCCTCTTTGGCCTGATAGACCATTTTTTCT
>PKTV01000324.1 GCA_002868985.1 Desulfobacteraceae bacterium
CCTGCAATAACGAGAGGGTGGGGGATCCCTCTGTCTTCGAATCCCAGGGGGAGTTTTGCTTTCTCAAGAATGGTAAGGAGGTTGGGGTAGTCGTTCTCATATGAAACTGAAAAAGCGATAAGGTCAAATGCTGAAATGGGGCTCCCGGACTCTTTGGTGGTGATGCGATCTGTTGTAACCGAACCGCCATCGTCCGGAAGAAATGACCTTTCACATACGACATTCTCAAATGTATTGATGAGTTCATATACTGCCTGAAAACCGAGATTGGACATTCCAACGTGATACGTGTTTGGATAAACCAGCGCGACCTTGATGCGTCCGTTCCATTTTTTACGAATAACGCCGGTTTCGGAATCCGTAATGTTCTTACGGAATTTATGGGTTGTCCATGTCATGGATAATTAATCGTGAACGTCTAAAAGCAAAAACATTACATATAAGCGCCTAGTCTGCCTTTTTCCGCAAAAATGTCGGGACATCCAGGTTCGCAAGGTCGGCATTGTCGACGACAATCCCCCTGTATCCCCTGTAGGTACCGCCGCTCGATTCACCCACCGCGTGCTTCCGACGAATAAATGTCGGTTCGTCATAATCTACGGCATCGTTTATATCGTCCAGTGTGATATCTCTGACCTTGCCTCTAAGTTCATCTTTTATGCTGGTGTCAGGACCCGAATCAATTCCGGTGGCAATGACAGTGACGCGCATTTCATTGCCAATACTGTCATCTACTGCGGTTCCCCATATAATGTCGGCATCCTCCCCGACTTCATTGTATATCCGATCGGAAGCCTCGGTCATCTCTTCCATTGTCAAATCGGTGTTACTGGTGATGTTCATTAAAACACCCTTGGCGCCGGAAATGGAGATATCTTCCAACAATGGATGGGATATGGCCCGCTGGGCAGCCTCTAAGGCACGATTTTCTCCACTTGCGATGCCGATGCCCATGATGGCCAGGCCAGCTTTGGACATAATCGTTTTAACATCGGCAAAGTCAAGATTGATCAGCCCCGGCATCATAATAAGATCCGTAATCCCTTTGACGGAATGGAGCAACACCTCATCCGCTTTCTTGAACATATCGATCATTCTGGCATTTTTGGATGCAAGGCCCCTTAGCCTGTCGTTGGGGATGGTGATCACCGTATCTGCCACTTTCTTGAGAAATTCAATTCCTTCTTCAGCCTGTTTGGCCCTTTTTCGGCCTTCAAATGAAAACGGTTTTGTGACCACCGCCACCGTCAAGACATCAATTTCTTTGCAGAGTTCGGCAATGACCGGAGCAGCCCCTGTTCCGGTGCCGCCTCCGAATCCTGCCGTAATGAACACCATATGACTGCCTTCAAGTGTGTTTTTGAGGGTTTCGGCATTTTCCAGCGCCGCCTCTCGCCCGATTTGAGGATTGGCGCCGGCCCCGAGTCCCTGTGTGAGCTGTTCCCCGATCTGGAGCTTAACAGTTGCCTTGGAAACCTCAAGGGCCTGGGCATCTGTATTGGCGGCGATAAACCTCACACCCTGAAGCTTGGATTCGATCATGTTGTTGATCGCGTTTCCACCGGCGCCACCAACACCAATAACCATGATCTTCGCAAAATTTTCATTTTCTACCAAAGTAAACGTCATTTCCCCCACCTCCTGTAAAATGATTTGCTTTTATTTTTCAATTTCAAGCGGTCCCCACAACCGCTTCGATCCACACCTCCTGATTCCGGATCAACTTATTTCATATGACCTCCTTAAACCATCTTTTCATCCGGGTCATGACACGGTTGAAAATATTTGTGTCACGAATCCTGAATTTCTTTTTTGGTTGATTTCTGGCGCCGTATAATACGAGTCCGACACCCGTGGCATACATGGGATTATTGACGACATCTGTGAGACCGCTAATCCCCCTTGGCGTGCCCAATCGGGTTGGCAGATCGAAAACCGACTCCGCAATATCCGTAACGCCCTCTAAAAGGGATGTCCCACCGGTTAGAACAACACCGGAAGTAATAATTTTTTCCATTCCAGCTCTGGAGATTTCTCTTTTTATCAGCGAAAAGATCTCTTCCATACGGGGTTCAAGTATTTCACCGAGGATCTGCCGCTGAAGTTTTCTGGGGTTACGCCCACCCATTCCGGGGACATCGATGGTCTCGTCGGCACTGACGTTTCTGGGGATGCATGTACCGTATTTTTTCTTGATCTTTTCGGCGTCGGCCATGGATGCACGCAAACCGATACTGATATCGTTTGTCAGGTTGTTACCGCCAAGTGACAAAACAAATGTGTGTTTGATATTTTTCCCTGAAAAAATGGCGAGATCGCTCGTGCCGCCGCCGAGATCCATAAGGGCCGTACCCAGATCTTTTTCCTCACCGGTCAATACCGCTTCTCCTGAAGCAAGCGGTTCCAGAACGATATCACAGACGTCAAGGCCTGACCGATTGGCACTTTTTACAATGTTGTGTGCAGATGTTACCGCACCGGTCACAATATGAATCTTGGCTTCCAGGCGTACACCGGACATACCCACAGGATTCTGAATTCCACCCTGTTCGTCGATCATGAATTCCTGTGGAATCACATGAATAACCTCACGGTCCATGGGAATTGCAACGGCACGTGCAGCATCTATAACCCGATCTACATCTTGCTGGGTCACTTCCGGTCCCTTGATTGCTACGATTCCGCGACTGTTAAAACCGGTGATATGGCCACCTGCGATCCCGGCATATACGGATGAAATTTCACAGCCTGCCATAAGTTCCGCCTCTTCAATCGCCTTCTGGATCGATTCTACGGTGGACTCAATATTTACGACAACACCTTTTCGAAGTCCGATGGAGGGATGTGTTCCAATACCGACAATATTTATTTTATCTCCTGTTATTTCACCGACCACGGCACATATTTTCGTCGTTCCGATATCCAGCCCGACAATAATATTTTCCTGTCCCTGCATTTCAAACCTCCTTGCGACCCTTGGTAGCGGATTCTATTTTCGCAGGATTTACAACGATACGATTCAAATTATTAAGATCAATTGATTCGAGGCGTGAAAACCCACCATTCTTTTTCAGATAAAAAAGAACATCTTTTAGCATGGCATACTTATTCGGATAATCATTATATCCGATTTTTATTTCCCTGATGTGATCAAAGGCATAAATGGTAAGTCCCATTTCGCGATCCACATGAATTTTCTTTATCAGGCTGTAAGGGAGAACACTTTCAGGTTTTTGCCCAAGCCCTAATATTTTCATAACAGCATCAAATGGAATGCTTCTTAACTCGCCCTTTACATTAATGTCTGAAAATTCAAGCCCGCTGATCATGGGTAAATTACAATGGTCTGCCTTATCCATTTCTTTGAATACTTCACCATGGCTATTGATGATAAATTTTCGGCCAAGGTCAAGAACGGCAAGGGGCTTTTGTTCCTTTATTCTGATATTGATTCCGGAAGGAAGTTCTCTTCTGACTTCTGCATCTTCAATCCATGAATGCGCCAGCAGTCGCCTTCGAACCTTAGATAGATTAACTGAAAATATATTGACGCCGTTAGTGATATTTGCCTGTTTCAAAACCTGGTTTTGTGTGAGTCGATGGGTACCGATAACCATCAGTCCTTTAGCCTTGAAATATTCGCACTGGGTTAAGAAGTCGTAACTAAAAACAAAAAGCAGGCTGACAAACACCAATGCTGTTCCAACGACCGTTAGTTTTAAACCGAAGACAAAACGCTTTAACATTTTATTGCGCTTTCCGGCGCCGCTGTTTTTGTAATAGTTTTTACGTATGCGTTTACGTCCCGACAACCTTTACCTCTCTTTCCAGATGAACATTGAATTTTTCGAATACGGCTTCCTGGGCAAGATCCATCAGCGCTAGAAAGTCGGCAGCTGATGCTTTATGCCGGTTGATAAAAAAGTTGGCATGTTTTGATGAAATTTCTGCACCACCAATGGATTTTCCTTTCAGACCGGCCATCTCAATAAGCTGGCCGGCGGCTTCTCCTGATGTCGGATTTTTAAAGAAACATCCTGCACTCGGCCAACCAGTGGGCTGTCCTTGCTTGCGTGTTCTTATAATTTTTCGAGCCGTTTTTTTGAGCGCTTCGGGATCCGAAGGACAAAGACAGAATCGGCCGTCCAAAATAACCGTTTGATCGCGATGACCATCCGTCAACTCCGGGCGCCATGAAAGCTTCCGATAATCAAAATCAAGCGCTTCTTTTTTAATTCTGCGTGTATCGCCTGTGGGCAAAAGAACATTTATGGATTTAAGCACATTTTCCATGGAACCATGAGACGTTCCGGCATTCATTATAATGCCTCCGCCAACTGTTCCGGGAATACCCAGAGCAAAGTTCATGCCTTCAAGACCCTGTTTCAGAGCATAAGCACACAGGGTTTTCAGATTTGCGCCTGCCATGGCCGTAACAATCACCCCGTCGGTGTTCGTATCGGTCTGACCAATTTTTTTCAGGCACTTTGTCAACGCAATGGCGATGCCATGGATGCCGTTGTCCTTGACCAGAAGATTGGTGCCCTTGCCGATGATCAGATAAGAAAGCCCTCTATCCCACGACCATTTAACCAGCATTTTTAGATCTTCAACGTTTTCAGGTGTTACAAAAGCCTCGGCCGGTCCGCCGACGCGCAACGATGTGTGCTTGGACATCGGTTCACCAAATTTGACGTTATGTTTAAAACGGCTTTTAAGCCATTTGATCGAATCCGAGTCAAGCACCACAACCGTCATGTCCTTTCACAAATCTTTCAGCAGCATTTCGCCAACCTTCCACACATCTCCTGCACCCAGTGTAAGGAGAATATCATTCGGCGCTAATATTGTTTTCAGATGCGAAGCCGCTGATTCAAGACTTTCCACATAGACGACATCCTTATGCCCATGACGCTGAATTTCTTCAAACAAGGCTTGCCCATCGACGCCTTTTATCTCTTTTTCTCCAGCTGCATAGATGGGAAGAACGACGAGCAAGTCCGACTGGTAGAACGCACGGGTGAAGTCATCAAAAAGCGCCTGGGTTCTGGAATAACGGTGTGGCTGGAATACCGCTACAACCCGCCTGTCCGGCCAGCATTCCCTTGCGGCCTCCAGTGTGGTCTTAATCTCCGTAGGGTGATGGCCGTAATCGTCAACAACCGTAACCCCCTTTTTTTCGCCTTTAATTTCCAGCCGCCGTTGAACACCTTCCGCAGTTTGGAGCGCCGATTTTATAACCTCAAAAGGTATATCGAGTTCAATGCCCACCGCGATACTTGCCAGGGAATTGTAAACATTATGAATACCCGGAAGATTCAATAAAATCTCTCCGAGTAACATTCCAAGATGATACACCTTGAACCTGCTTCTTAACCCTTCAAAAACTACGTCTTTTACCATGAAATCGGCCTGTGTGCTCATTCCATAGGTTGTAAAACGTTTCTGAATGTTCGGAATAATTTCCTGAATCGGCTCATTGTCCAGACAGAGAACCGCCAGGCCGTAAAACGGTATTTTTTCAATAAATTTCAAAAAGACTTCTTGGATATGGTTTAAGCCTTTATAATAATCGAGATGTTCTCGATCGATATTCGTTACCACTGCGATGGTCGGGGACATTTTAAGAAAAGAACCGTCACTTTCGTCGGCTTCTGCCACAATATAATCCCCTTCTCCCAAAAGTGCATTGGAGTCGATGCTTTTGAGTTTTCCCCCGATAACCACCGTTGGATCAAGCCCTCCTTTTGCCAGTACAGAAGCGACTATCGACGTGGTGGATGTTTTGCCGTGAGCCCCGGCGATTGCCACACTGTATTTTAAACGCATGAGTTCCGCCAGCATCTCCGCTCTGGGTATGACCGGAATTGACGCCCGGCCTGCGGCAACAACCTCGGGATTTTCGGGACCGACTGCCGACGATGTTACAACAACATCTGCCCCGTGAATCTGTTCTTCTGAATGACCTTTAAATACAATTCCCCCGAGGCGTTCCAAGCGCCGGGTAATGCCTGAAGAACTGATGTCAGATCCGGACACCTTATAGCCAAGGTTGAGCAAAAGTTCGGCAATTCCGCTCATTCCGATACCGCCGATTCCAACAAAGTGAATATGGTATTTTTTAAGAAACATACGTTTAGCTCATTTGATTTTATTGGTTTAACTAACCTAATCCGGACAATCCGGTTGTAGCGAAGCGGACTTGTCCGCCTGCGCCGTATGGCGGAAATCCCGATTTATCGGGAAACCAAGAAATATTTGCCACCAAGGCACAAAGACACGAAGGATTTTATTTTATTATTCTTTCTTAGTGTCTTGGTGCTTTTGTGGCGAAAAGAAAAAAGTTTTGCCACAAAATTCATAATTAAGAAATCAACTCATAACAATCATCGACAATCATCGCTGCCGCGTCGACACGTCCAAGATCCCTGGACCGTGACGACATTTGTTGCAGGGCTTCGGGCTGTTGAACATAATAATCGATTCGTTCCGCAAGGACTTTACCGCTGAGATCTTTTTCAAGAATCATCTCGGCAGCCCCTGCCTTTTCCAGAGATCGGGCGTTCAATACTTGATGGTCATCTGCCGCAAAAGGAAACGGAATAAAAATAACCCCCTTGCCAATGGCTTTGATTTCCGCCACAGTGGTTGCCCCTGCACGGCATATAATGAGATCGGCGCGTTGATACTGACAGGCCATGTCCTTGAAAAATGCCCGTGTATCGCTTTCAATGCCGTATTCGTCATACTTTCGTTTTACCTGTGTTTCATCCTGTGCGCCGGTTTGATGCACAAAGAATATATTTTCTCTTTTTTCAAGATATTCAAGGGCTTCCAAAAGCGCCATATTTATACTGTGAGCCCCCTGGCTTCCGCCCAGTATCAGGATCGTGAATTTTTTCTCTTTTTTAGACGTCTTGATATCTATTTTTTTTAACGTTTCTGCGCATTGAACAATTTCTTTTCTCACCGGATTTCCGGTGAACCGGATATTGTTGGGTGTTACGCCCATTATCGTTTCTGCAAACGAAATATATATCCGGTCTGCAAAGCGCGAAAGAATTCGATTGGTGATCCCCGGCAGAATATTCTGCTCATGCAAAACAATTTTAATCCCCAAAAGCCAGGCGCCCATGACCAAAGGCCCTGCGGAGTATCCACCAACGCCAATCACTATATGCGGTTTAAATCCTTTAAGGATCAAAATCGATTCGATGATCCCTTTGGGTACTTTTGAAATCGAGACAATCTGATTCCAAACCCCTCGTCCCTTGAAACCCTCGGATGTAATACGCCTATGGGCAAAACCGGTTTCCGACAAAATCGAAATTTCAAACGGCTTCCCTGTGCCCACAAACAAGACACTGTTTTCAGCATTTTTTGCCAGAAACTCCTGAGCAATGGCAATTCCCGGAAAAAGATGGCCGCCGGTCCCACCTCCTGCAATGACGACCCGAAGGGCTTGTGTAACCTTTCGCGAAGGACGATTTTTTTTTGGGGGCCTCTTTTTCTTATCGTCTTGATCCATAATTGCCGTTGGCTATCTGTCACGGGTCACTCGTCACTGACCACTCGTTTACGTATCTTTTTCATTGCACCGATGTTCATCAGCACCCCAATGGACACCATGTTCATCAAAAGGGATGTGCCGCCATAACTTAGAAATGGCAGCGTAAGCCCTTTGGTCGGAAGGAGTCCTAAAGCGACCCCCATGTTGACACAAATCTGCAAACCTATTGCCGTTGTGAGGCCGATGGCCACAAATGATCCGAAAGCATCTTTGCTGTTTCTGGCAATGGATATCCCCCTCCACAAAATCACGGTATAAAGCCCCATAATAATCAAAACCCCTATAAGACCGAGTTCCTCTCCAATGACCGAAAATATAAAATCAGTGTGAGGTTCAGGGAGATAAAACAGTTTCTGATAGCCCTTGCCGATGCCGGTGCCCCATATTCCTCCTGTACCGAAGGCCAATAGGGAATGGACGACCTGGTAGCCTTTATCCGCTGAATATTGCCACGGATTCATAAAGGACATGATGCGCTCTATTCGATAATCGGCACTGACCATTAAATAATAGATGACGGGGCCGATCAAAACTAGCGATCCCAGCAGATATGAGATACGAACCCCGCCGACAAAAAGCATGATCCATGTAATGACACCAAAAATAACCACAGAGCCGAAGTCGGGCTGTAACATGATCAGAACCGCAAACATGCACAGGACCAAAACATGGGGCAAAAAACCAACCTTAAACTCCTTAATTCGATTCATTTTTTTGTTCATTGAATACGCCAGAAAGATAACCAGCACAAAACGGGCAAATTCAGAAGGCTGAAACGTAAAGCCGGCAATGCGAAACCACCGTGTTGCCCCCCCTGCCGAATATCCGAATCCGGAAATAAGAATCACAAAAAGAAGCATCGTGGCCAGGATAAGCAATGGATATGTCAAAGAACGAAAAATATGATATGGAATATGGCAACTGATGACCAGTACAACAATACCCAACAACGCAAAAATGGATTGTTTTTTTAAAAAATAATAACTCGTTCCGAACTTTTTCAGGGCCAGTGCCGAACTCGCGCTGTAAACCATGACAATACCGATTCCTACCAGGAACAATACCGGAAATAATAGCGCGATATCGTATTGCATGGGTTGTTTGCGAATGTTTTGTTTGTTTTGTTTGTCACTGGCCATGCGTTATATTCCGATTTGAATTTTCAAGATTTTTAACCGCTTTGCAAAATACTTCCCCCCGCTCCGCATAACTTTGGTACATGTCAAAACTAGAACAACCGGGAGATAAAAGCACCACATCCCCGGGCGATGCCGCCAGATACGCTAAATTCACCGCATCCTCCATTGTGGATGCATTTTGGGCGCCCTCTCGACACACATCTTCAAGAGCCGATTTGATAGTGTTTCCTGCTTCGCCCATAACAATCAGTTTTTTCGTATATTGCTTCACCTTCCCTCGTAGTTGCTTATAGTCCCCACCTTTATCACGCCCGCCCATAATAAGAACCACCGGCTTATCGAAAACTTCAAGCGCTCTATCCACTGCATCGATGTTTGTTCCCTTTGAATCATCGTAATATTGAACGCCATTGATGATTTTGACAAATTCCAGACGATGGGAAAGCCCTTTGAAATCGTTTAATGCGGATTGAATTCCTTTCAAGGTCCCGCCGGCGGCCAGGGCTGCCAAGGCTGCTGCCGCGACATTTTCCATGTTGTGCCGTCCCAAAAGATCTATCCGAGAAAGATCGAGAAAACATTTGGGGTCTTCTTTTGTAAAAATATTGATCATCGGTGCATGTTGTCCGTTTCTGCTGCTGATGACGGCATATTCTCGGTTTTTAGTATTAAAGTTATCCTCATGATAAAAGGGCAGTACACGGGTCCTAAGTGTTTTGCTGATCAAGGAAACAAAAGGATCAGAACCATTTATCACTGCTGTATCGCCTTCGGCCTGGTTTTTAAAAATGCGGCCTTTGGACCTTACATAAGATTCAAAATCCGGGTATCGATCCAGATGATCCGCACTGATGTTCAATAGGACACTGACCCGGGGTCTGAACATATCGATGGTGTCGAGCTGAAAACTGCTGACTTCAGCCACAACAATGTCTGCCGTTTCCCCACCTCCGGCATAATCGATCAATGGGTTGCCGATATTCCCGCCCACAAAGACCTTAACCCCGGAATTTTCGAGCATATTACCCAAAAGCCGTGTTGTTGTTGTTTTACCGTTGGTACCGGATATGGCTACAATAGGTTCCCGGATATATCGTGAAGCAAGCTCTATTTCCCCTAATACCGGAATGCCCTTATCTTTGGCCCGTTTGATGGGCAAAATGGTATGGGGAACCCCGGGACTCACAATGATAAGATCAGCGCTCTCAAAAGTCTTAGTGTTATGCCCCCCCAGTTCGGTCCTAACATCTATGTTACGCACCTCCGGTAAATAGCCTGCCAGGGCGTCTTCTTCGGCAATATCGGTTATCGTCACGATTCCTCCTTTGTTTTTGGCGAATCGTGCTGCGGCCATACCGGATATGCCAAGACCGACAATAAGAATGTTTTTTTGATGAAGATCCATAAAACCAACCAGGTAATAGGTTATGGGTTTATATATTTTTTTGCTGTTATTCCTTAACCCATCACCCAACACCTATTACCCATTACCTATTTATTATCTTAATTTCAGCGTACTCATGGAAATCAACGCCAATGCAATTGCGATGATCCAGAATCGAACAATAACTTTGGGCTCCGACCATCCTTTGAGCTCAAAATGGTGATGAAGGGGCGCCATTCGGAAAATTCTGCGACCATTTGTCATTTTGAAAAAACCGACCTGAAAAATAACAGACAGCGTTTCAATGACAAATAACCCTCCTACCAGTGCCAGAAGTATCTCCTGCTTGGTGATCACCGCCACAGTACCGATGGCTGCGCCCAGCGATAGGGAACCCACATCCCCCATAAAAATTTGTGCTGGATACGAATTGAACCACAAAAATCCCAAACCTGAACCGGCCATGGCACCACAGAAAATTGCAATCTCCCCACTTCCCGCTACATAATTGATCTGCAAATAATTGGCGATCTTAACGTGCCCGGCCACATATGCAAAAACCATGTAGGCGGCTGAAGCGATAATAAACGGTCCGATGGCAAGACCATCCAGTCCGTCAGTGATATTGACTGCATTCGACGTGCCGATAATAACCAATGCTGCAAATAGTATGTATCCCCATCCGAGATCGGGTGAAAGGTTCTTAAAAAACGGAATGGTTATGCGGGTGGAAAAATCCGGACTCACATAGACCAGAATCCCTGTAACCATCGCCAGAATCGCCTGAAGCAAAAATTTGTTTCGAACCGTCAGTCCCTTGCTCTGTTTTTTGATCTGCATGAGATAGTCGTCCATAAAACCGATACCTCCGTAGCCAACAGTCACAAAAAGGACGATCCACACAAAATAATTGGTCAAATTGGTCCACAAGAGTGTGGAAACCGTAATCGAAAAAATGATCAACGTTCCACCCATGGTCGGCGTTCCGGCCTTTTTAAGGTGTGTCTGAGGACCGTCATCTCTGACATATTGACCGATCTGCATGTTGCTCAGTTTTCGAATCACCCAGGGTCCCAATAAAAAACAGATTAAAAACGCCGTCAGACTGGCATAGATGGTCCTAAACGTAATGTATCGGAATACATTAAAAACCGACAGCGTCTTATGAAGCGGATATAGTAAATGATACAGCATGCTTTAGTTTTACTCTCCTGGTGACAGCTTAAATCTTTCTAAAACCGGCTCAACAGAGCTTGGACAACTTTTTCCATGGCCATCCCCCTGGACCCCTTTACCAGGACCCAGTCGCCGGCATCGAGCCGGTCTGTGACAGCCGCTATGATCTCTTCCCGGGTGCCGTTAAAAATATCATCCGGATTCATATGTTCTTTTAAAGCACCTGCCGCAACATCTTCAGCGTATTTGCCGGTCACATAAAGACCGGCAATTTCTGACCTGGCGGCAACAGCGCCTATCTTTTGATGCATAGACGCCGAGTGTTCTCCCAGTTCAAGCATATCGCCGGCAATCAGAAATCCTTTGTTCTTTCCCTTCAAGGACGTAAGAGTGATTATGGCGGCCTGCATTGAACCTGGATTGGCATTGTACGTATCGTCGATGATATGGATTCCTTTACCGGTTTTATGGATATTCATCCTACCTTGAACCGGTTTGAAGGCTTCAAGTCCGTTCTTAATTTCAACGGCTGTTAAACCCAAAAGATGGCCCACCGCCGCCGCCGCCAGAGCATTTGAAATCATAAACATTGCCGGCGTTTGAAGTTGAACCGAAATCATTTCAGCAGGCAGCACCAGATTGAAAGAGAGCCCCTTCTCTTTTTTCTCAACAGATTCAGCTCTGATTGCGGCATCTTTAGACATGCCGAAAAACATAATCTTGATAGGTGTGATATCTGCAAGTTTCAGCAATCTCGGATCATCTGCATTGAGAATCGCCATGCCATCCGGCTTGATTTTTCCCAACAGTTCACCTTTGGCCTTCATGACCGCTTCCATTGAACCCAATCCTTCGAGATGCGCAGGACCGATATTTGTAATCAGGCCAACATCCGGCAAACAGATTTCAGCCAGCCGTTCGATCTCTCCGGGTCTGTTCATTCCCAGTTCCACAACAGCCCATTGGTGGTCTCTAGTCAGGTTGAGCAGCGTTAAGGGAAGTCCGATGTCATTGTTTAAATTCCCCTGGGTCGACAATGTGCAAAACCGACGGGAAACAACGTCTGATGTCATTTTACGGGTGCTGGTTTTTCCGTTTGAGCCTGTGATGGCAATCACCGAAACGGGTGTGCGTCTTCTATTAAATGCTGCCATATCACCCAGAGCTTTAGTTGTATCATCTACAGTGACACAAACGACACCGGTGGCTGACCATTCGGGTTTGGAGAGCATGTTGGTTTTTCTTTGATCGATCAAACATCCATTGACACCTTGTTCAACAACACTACCGATAAAACGGTGGCCGTCATGAACCTCCCCTTTAATGGCGATAAAAAGATCATCATCAGATATCCTGCGAGAATCAATGGAAACTCCGGTGAACGTGCGTGCCGAATCACCGCAAAACAACTGTCCTCCAGTGGCTTCTATAATTTCAGCAACATGCCATGGGATCAGATCGGAATTTACAGGTTTTGGATTTTCGGACAGGACTTTCGGATTGGATCTCGTTTCGGAACCGAGACGTTTTACGTTTAACGTTGAAAGAACTTTTTTTGCTTCTTCTCTGTCATCAAAGGCAATGGTTTTGTCTCCGATGATTTGATAGGGTTCGTTCCCCTTTCCCGCGATCAGAATCGCATCGTTTGGTCTGGACACATTTATTGCAAGGGCGATGGCGTTTTTTCGATCCGGCTCAACCACATATCCTTTTATGGCAAAATTTTCAGCAAGATCTGATGGTATAAACGCATGAGCAATCGATTTTTTAGTCCCCTCAAGAATCTGATCGATAATCTCCATGGGAGGTTCGGTTCTTGGATTGTCCGATGTGATCACAACAAGATCAGAAAACCTTCCGGCAATGTCACCCATTTGAGGTCGCTTTGATTTGTCCCGGTTGCCGCCGCAACCAAATACGCAGATAAGCCGGCCCGGAGTGGATTCTCGTAACGAAGCGAGCACATTCTCAAGAGCATCCGGTGTATGGGCATAATCCACATATACAAATCGTTTGTGATCATTGGGAATAGATTCGAGACGTCCGGGCACGGCTTTAACCGATTCAATGCCGTGTTTGATGACATCCACTGAAAGACCGAGGACAATGCCCACACCTGTGGCGCAGAGAATGTTCTCCAGATTATGCTGTCCCACAAGATGCGATTTGAACTTAAAAGCACCGTTAGGGGTGGCAATTTTACCTGTAATGCCGCCCAAATCGTAACTGAAATCCTCGGGTCGTATGCGATTGTTGTCTGAAAAGCCCGAAGAAAGTACAGACGCTTGGCCAAGACGTAATTCGAGGTTATGGCTAAGTTCTCTCCCTCTTTCGTCATTACGGTTGATGATCGCCAGCACCC
>PKTV01000151.1 GCA_002868985.1 Desulfobacteraceae bacterium
AGAAAAGGAGCGGAGTTTGTCCTGCTGTGCCCCGTAGCTCATTGAATGGTACTGGGGTGAAACCTGTCCGTTTTTTGTTTAACCGGGACGGATTTAACCAGGGCCCGCCTCTTTTAATCAAAAATCAAGGTTTGACTCCAGGCCTTGCACACGGTGTGAAGACCTGCATGATTTCACGGGCCACCGCATTTTTACATTCAACTGGACATCGGGACAGATCTTCGACCCGGATGCAATGCCCTTCACAGAGTGGACTGTCGAATTTGATCTCCGTAAACATGGTTCCTTTATGCAGGGACAGGAAATCCTCCGCATTCACCATAAGCGTGGTATTACACTGGTCTCCATCCAATATATGATTGAACAGGTAGAAAGCGGATTCGGTTTCATCAAGGGCGCCCTGGAATCCAACCAGACAAATAAAGGGATCTTTCACAAAATTTTCTCTGCCCTTCCACGTATATGCACATTTGGAACAGATTTTAAAAGGACTCATCTTCAGATTCTCCTCGACATCCAAAAAGTTGGGTCAGGGGCGAGGGTTGCCCTTTCCTCTTTTAATTGAGTGCCAAGCACGTCCTGCACGAACGTCCCCCATTACTACTTAGTCCAAATCTCTTCTATCAACCAGCCAATAATATTTGAGCCACTTCAGCACTAAACTCCATACTTTCCTGGTCCGCTGAAATAATGTCGATTTCAGAAGCGGACGAGACACCTATTCCAAGCGCTGAAGCCCTTGCAATTTGTCTCTGATCGAAAATCTTTGGTTGCATAATCGCCGCATTACTGCCGATAGCCTTGAGTACAGCTACGCCGACCGCATCGATGGCCACACGATCGGTCGATGCCAAAAAAATATTCCCTTTTGCTCGCTTTCCTGTAGCGGGGCCGCCATCCGTAAAGGCATCGATGCCATCCAAGACGATAATGTCGGGTGAAAAGGGTTGATTGATTTCAGCTATCATTTCCTCTTGAAAGGGAGATTGGTGCAGTTCACCCATATATTGATACCCATGCCGAAATGTGGGAACCACGCCCACATGCAGTTTAAGCGATAGGGTAAATACACCGCCAAATTGGTGAGTCTTCAAACAACACGTGGATATAAGGCACTCTGCCTCGATGATGGGCCTTGCGATGCGAAATCCATTTTCCCAATGACTCTGCCTGGGCTTAAATTCAACCCAATCCTTTTGCTCCAAATCATCAAAATCGATAACATGAACATCCTTTTGCTTTAAAAGAGGAACAATCCCCTTTTCATCCATAACTTCCCGGGTCGGCGGATAGCTCCTTTCGCCCAAACAAATAGATTTTGCCCCCATGTCCCAAATCTCATCCACCAGCGCCACCAAAGTGTCATTGTGAGTCGAGCCAGGCGTCGGATCTGCTGTATTGAAGTTTGGTTTTATAAGAACATCTTTATTTTTTACAGGATCGATTCCCAGGGTGGATATAGAAGATTTAACGCCAGTCCTCCTGTCTTCTGTTTTTACAAATGCAACTTTACTCATCTTCATTCCTTTCTTTCAAATGTCAATTTGTCACCACTCACTTTTCAATCACCCTTGGGCTTGTCTTTTTGTTTCTATTCCCTGTATCGATTTCTTTCTCTTTCTTTCTTTTGCTCTTTTTCCTGCTGCTTTTGGACTTTTTCATTCTCCTTCTGAAGGTCTTTCTCACCGTTCAAACCGAAAGGCTTCCAGTCCTCGCCCTTTTTCTCAACACCGGGGGGAACATCCGAATTTTAGCCTTTTCTCTTAAAAGCGTGTTTTTAGACCCAGAAAGGGCCATTTAAGGCCTTATCTAACGCAAAATATGAACGTTTTATACATTATCTCAATATGTTGCTGTGGACAGACCCCCATTCCCCCCCGGTCCCCGGCTTGTCGGGTCGAAGCTCGCAGAGCGAAGCCCGAAGCCACAGAGAAGACTGATAATCACCAATCAAGAAAATAAACTTAACTTGTTAAGTACGTCCACTAATACCAAGATGGGACCCTTCATTCACCAATTCAACATAAAATCGATTCCCTTTTTTACAGATAACGTTGAACGCTGCATTTTCCTGACGCAGTTCTCGAAATCTATGGAGAGGGATTTTTAATATATCACACAATATGGTAAGGTTCACAAAATTATGACTACTCATCAATATTGTGGTATCGGTGGGATAGATTCGTGTAATACGCTCCAGTGTCTCTTTTGCCCGAGCTTGAACTTC
>PKTV01000217.1 GCA_002868985.1 Desulfobacteraceae bacterium
AACCACGTTTAAGATTTTTCTGCCGATAAAATCAAAATTATAAATGGAGGCATAAAATGGACCGGATGAAAATCCTGCTTGTTGACGATGAGCATGAATTTGTCACGACTCTTGCCGAAAGACTGGAGTTGAGAAATATGAATGTTTCGATTGCCACGGACGGTGAGGCGGCCTTAGGCGTTGTTGAAAACGATCCGCCTCAGGTCGTGGTATTGGATGTGATGATGCCGGGGTTGAGCGGATTGGAGGTCCTGGAGAAAATCAAAGGCATGGATTCCAAAATACAGGTGATTCTTCTCACCGGTCACGGCGCCACCAAAGACGGCATCCGGGGAATGCAGCTGGGTGCTTTTGACTACCTGATAAAGCCTATCGATATAGACGAGTTGATTGAAAAATTGAATGAGGCAGTAAAAAATATGGGTTAGAAGGCCGCTAAAAAACCTGCTCAAAAGGGGACGACATGAATCACTTAAAACGGAAAGAGTTGGCTTTTTTCGGGAAAATAACGGCCGGCATAACCCACGAAATTAAAAACGTCCTGGCCATTATCCAGGAATCGTCGGGTTTAATGGAAGATATTCTTGACATCACCGAAAACGGCACTTTTCCCCACAAAGACAAGTTCATAAAATCCTTGAATAGAATTCACGGACAAATTCAACGCGGCATTGATATATCCTCTCGCTTGAACCGGTTCGCCCACAGCCCCGATCACAGCCCCGCAAGCCTGGATCTTAACGAAATAACGGAACAGATGATTTTGCTGGCGTCCCGTTTCACAAGGCTTAAAAATGTCGTTCTGGAATCGAGTCCTTCAGATCCGCCGCTGATCATTAAGTCAGATCCTGTATCCTTGGAAATGGCATTGTTTGAATCCATTGAAATTCTACTTAGTGTAATAGGCTCCGGCGGGAGAATAACGCTTTCTCCACGGAAGATACAGGATAAGTTCGTATTGGGTATCGGATATGAAAATACCGTTCTTCTCGAAGAAGACTTCCTATCCAAAATATCTTCCACCGAACGCTGGGCATCATTGCAAGAGATCATGGCTTCTCTGGGTGGTACCGTAAAAGTGTTCGGTCTGGCTCCGGAAATTTTGCTATACCTTCCCGAATCCATAAATGTTTAAAAACGTTTCAATTTAGTTCAACTCGAACGTCTCAAAATGGTTCATAATGAACCACACTTCTCTTTTATATCCCTCTGTAAAAATTATAACAAATTGAATTAATTATATATAATGATATTGGCACATTCCTTGCTGTATTAGAGGGCAAGACTGATCGAATCATCAAGACCATAAGGAGGGCGCCATGAAAATATGGATCAAAAAAATTGAAAGCGTCTTTGCCTCGGTTACTTTTGCAGAAATGGGTGAACACAACGATGCCAGGAATATCCTCGGGATAACGCCCGTGAATTTTAAACAATTATGGGATGATGTATTTATTTCAGTCACTTTTGCCGAGGCTGGATAAACCGAACCTTAACCGACGATCAGGAACAGAGATAGCTGTATTGAATCTCATTTCCTGAAAACGCTTTACGATTAGGTCATGGAAATTACGATTTTGATCATAGAAGGGGACAGCATGTTGCAGGAACACCTTGTGCGATATTTGAAAGCCAATGATTGGCGGATATTCAATTCCAGGCAGCAAAAAGACATCAAACGGATTTTAAGAAAATATTCTATCGATGTGGTGTTGCTGAGCCTGGACGATCTTAAAAAACAGGGGATGGCGTTGATCAAAATCATCAAAAAAAAAGCATCCTGCTGTTCAAGTGATTACCATCAACAGCGGGGATCAGATCTCTCTGTCAATAGAAGGAATGAAACTGGGCGTATTTGACGATTTTCTCATGCCCCTGGATCTGGATTCACTCATTTCCAGAATCCGAGAGGCCTATCAGGCAAAGAAAGACGCCGAAGTCGTCAAGCCCTCACTGTTGCAGCGCTGCCAGGACATAATGGTTGCCGCAAGTTTTGCGGAGGCCGGTGAAGCCGAAATGGCCAAAGAACTATTGACAAAAGGACGTAAATCCAAAGAAAATATAAAAAATTCCATAGAGAATGAAAAAAATGAAAGGAGAAAAAAATGAAAGAGATGAAAGTATTGTTGGTAGATGATGAAGAGGAATTCGTGAAAGCCCTTTCCGAGCGAATCCGGAAGGGGATTTTTTGTATTGCAGCTAACTTGCGTAGGTTGAAT
>PKTV01000251.1 GCA_002868985.1 Desulfobacteraceae bacterium
CTTTAAATCAACATTTATAATAAAACCCGAATGCTGCACCGGTGATTAAGGCTCCCTGTGACAAGCTTCAGTGAGTGGATTTTCTGTTGCAATTGAAACCCATGAGGAAATCTATCAGCGTCATCGCAACAACAGCAGTATTCATATCGCAATTTCTAATCAACGATATGGTGCTTGCCAAACAAAAGCAGAAGGATAGTTCAAGTCCCACAGGCCGGACGCTATCAAAAAATTTTAACCTTCACTATACCGGAAAGTATTGTAAGGAATGCCATGAAAAAATTCCCCGACCGGGCGGCGACCCATTTTTAAAATTTAAAGGTGATTTCAATAAATTGTGCGGAAAATGCCATAACAGCGCTCAGGGAAATTACCCGCATCCGGTAGACATAAAGCCGTCTGCGGGCAAAAAAGGCGGTATACCTAAAAGCTTTCCGCTGGTTGACGGGAAGATATCTTGTAAAACATGCCATGATTTATATCTGCAGTGCCAGGAGAGCTCGAAAAGGAAAAAGATGACCTCACTACGGGGGGCACCGTTTAAGAAAAGAACAGACTTTTGCTTTAATTGCCACAACAAAAAGAATTATGAGATGCAGGATGCCCATGATCAAATTGATGAAAAAGGAAAGATTTACGCAAATAAATGCCTATACTGCCATGTGAAGATGCCTGATGTAAAAAAAGATGAATTTAAAGATATCAAGCTCGTAAAAAATATAGAAGCCGTTTGCCAGGGATGTCATGTCATCGGGGGGAATCACTCCGGGAATTTTAACCACATGGTCAAGCCGTCTGATAAGTACCTGTTAACAATGAAAAAGATGGAAATAACTTTTGGTATCAGTATGCCACTGGACGATAAAGGAAAAATGTCCTGCATGACCTGCCATAATCCACATGAAAAAGGTATCATCCCGGTTGAAAGGCCGGCTGCAAAGGGCGCGGATTCGAAATACAGGCATCGTTTGCCGAAAATACTGTGTCAAGAATGCCATAAAGTATAAACAATACTGTCAACACACAAGGAGGGGTAGAAAGTTTGGAAGCCACAAAAAAATATCTTACATTTTCCATATATGTTGCCGTGGTGTTTATTGTTTTAACCTCCGGTTTTCGGGCTGAAGCCGCGGACAAAGAAAACTGTCTCATGTGCCATAAATACCGGTTCATCGGACGGATCGACGAAAATGGCAAAAAGATAAATTATAATGTTGACGGACATATGTACACAAAAAGTGTTCACAGAAACGTCTCCTGCAGAGACTGCCATACCAACATTAAAAAACTGCCCCATGATCCGGTGACCGAGGAGGTTAATTGCGCCAATCAGTGTCACGTCAAGCCGCCCTTTGCCGAGGAAAACTTTTCCCACAAAAAAATTATAGACAGTTATAATGAAAGCGTTCATGGAGTTAAATCCGAAGATTCACCGGAATTACAAAAAGCAAAACCCTATTGCAAATTTTGCCACCTTAATCCGATTTACACCCGGGTTGATGAAAAAAGAATCGCTTATGAAGAAACGCTGGCACGCTGCCAAAACTGTCATCAGAAAAATGGGGTGACTCAGGCTTACAAACATATCACCCATCGCCTGAGACACAAAACCTCCCGCTCACCCCAAGAGGTTGTGTCATTGTGTTCAAAGTGCCATCAGGATGTCGACTTAATGAAAACATTAAAAGTTTCCGATGTGAGTATGACAGCCGTTGAAACATATAACCATTCGATACATGGCAAGGCGGTGGCACTGGGATCCCAGGAGGCTGCTGATTGTATCAGTTGCCATGCATCAAATACACTGCACGACATTTACAAGAAAGACCATGCAACCGCAACTGTGAACAAAGACAACCTCAAAACAACATGCAAACAGTGCCATAAAAACACAAATGACCGGTTCATCGAGATTGCAGTACATTCAAGAATCGACCGAAATGAAAAACCGGCATTATTTTTTGCTAGTTTTGGCCTTAAATTGGCATTGTTCGCCACCGTTTTTGGACTTATGGGTTTATTGTCTCTCGAAACTTATGCTCGAAAAAAGAATGGTCTGAAATGGCAGATAAGACGCGGAACGACGTGGCGAGGGGAATCAAAACGCTAATTTGAATTCATCCCGCGCGGTAAACAGTGGGGAATTCAAATTTAAGGTAACATCTCAATATAATTAGGAGAACTTATGACAACATCATCTGAAGCGATTGC
>PKTV01000262.1 GCA_002868985.1 Desulfobacteraceae bacterium
AACCCTCTGATAATCGGCTTTTTCTCATGAAATCCTTTTTCTAATAGCAGTTTGTTTGCCAGTCCGTAACGGCTCAAATCCACAATCAGGCTGCACCCTTGGAACAGTTCACCGACAGCCGGATGGGTGTAAAAACCCTCTAAATGAGTCAGTGCAAATCTCGGATTTATTTTTTTGGCTGTTTCAACCAAAACCGCATTTAATGCGGGTGCCAGAACGATCAGATTGTTGATTCCCAGGGCGGAGGCCGACATGATAAACAGCGAAGCTAAAAGATCGTCATCACCTACGACCCCTATTTTTGCATTTTCCAATGCCTGCTGGTTCCAGCCCTCGATGCGGAGCTGTCTGTCAAGTCTGCTTTGCCGCATTAGTTCTTTGGAAGTTGAATGAGTACGATTTCTGTAAACTAATTAATAATCACGAAAACACGAAATAAGGAAAGCACGTATTTTCGTATTTTCGTGCTTTCGTGATAAAATGTTTTTTCACGTTTATTCGCGTAAGGCGTTCTTGATTTTTTAAGATCACCCGTGGGGTGGAGCCCAAAGGAATATTTCCAGCGGTTGATCAGCGGCAAGCCGGGGCCCCATTTTTTCAATACCCTTAATTCTTTTGTTAAGGTATTTTACCTTGGCCTTGAGATATTCGCTGGCAGGATCGGATCTAAGGTCTGCTTGAGTATCTCGCAACTGGGTTCTAATATCGAGATATTCTTTCTCCAAACGTTTTATTTCGCCGCGCCAATGCAGAAAATCTTCCATTTCCTTACAATCATCATAAAGCCACATGCCCATGGTACACCTCTTTTCATATATTTTTTATGAAAAACATTGCCGTACAAGTAAGACTATAAACTATATCAATTGAAAATTAAAGTGGCAAGCATCTAAATTCTCCCTAGGCTTTTGTTTAGCTTGTAGCATCCTGTTTATTTTTGATATATATCATTTTATTGACAAATATTCTGCCGAATCTATAATGATGGTCAGGTTGCGCCTCTTTTACTGACCATAAGGGTGGAAAGGATCTGAAACATTATACCTCCAAACCAGAAACCGCTTACTTTGGTTGACCCCAAGCGCTTTAGAACGATTCAAGACCTGACCAAAATGCGCCCGGACTGTGGCGCATCGATTGATGATTTCTTTGTAATAGACAACGATTTTTTACTGATCGTCGATCTGTCTCACATCGGCAGTATGCTGAACCCCTACAACAGCCCATCGGCATCTTATGTCAGAACGCATGGTGTAATTGTCCACAGCCATATTTGCCCCGAATCTCATCCGATATTTTGGGGGGAACCGTTTTTACTGCTTCCTTTGTCCTATCATTTAAGTGAAAATTTAATGGGTTATAAAGATATTGGGAAGGTTGTGGGAAGTATTTCCTGTTCTTCGGGATCACTTCTAATGCTGCCGATACGCAAGGACATACCAGCGTCCTTAGGCAGCCTGATGGGTGAGGCTTTAGCCAAAGAGGCCGGCGTGCAGATAAAGATTCCCAACGGAACCTATCGAGTTTTTTATGAACAATTTGAGACACCCGAGGGGGCTAAAAAAGAATTATATCAAAACATTGCTGTTCAGAAGCAGTAAAAGAGTTTTTTAGTTCGCCAAATTGATCCCGTAGCTGCGCTGCGGAAGCTTTATAAAATCGTAAGACGATTTTATTTTTTCATCCAAAGATAGCTTAACTTCTGAAGACTTAATGGTCCTTGTAAACGGTTATCATCGCTTTGTTCACAAAGCTTTCGGATGCATCTGCTAAGCTCCATTCTCCTTTCCGGATCCTCAAAGAAAGGGTCAAGCGGGAATCTTCCCACACAGGCTTCAGTAACCCAAACATGGATACATTGCGGGCAATTGTATTCCAAAGGGCATGTTTTTTGACCAGCTATTCTAGCATCCAGTCCTTCTTGTATAATATCATTTTCATTAATCTCTGATTGGCAGAACATACACTCCATAAACACTCCTTAAAAAATAAAACCGTAATACGATATTATTATATAATTTCAACAAGCTCGACTTTAAAGGTCAGGGTTTTGCCTGCAAGCGGATCATTTTCATCTATGACAATATTATCTTCTGTGAAGTCTTTAATTGTAACGATGGCAGATCTTCCATCTTGTGTACGAACTTGAAGCCTTTTACCAATTTCTAAATTTATTTCCTGGGGGAAGCTTGATTTATCCATAACA
>PKTV01000475.1 GCA_002868985.1 Desulfobacteraceae bacterium
ATCAATTTAAATTATAATTGATCGCGCTGAAAGCGCATTCCTCAACTTTAGCTCACTTTAGATCACTTCAAACTTTAGTCACTTAGAAAATGCTTTCGGAAGCATTTTTATTGGTAAAAGTTATGTCGAGCATCTAATTTGGTTATTAGCAACTGTCTCGTCGATAAAAACTACAAAAGCCCTTCGGTATCGATCTTCGCACTCAGCAAGCGGGCATCCTTTCTTGTGGAAAGAATACCTTCCCACGTGCCTTTGAGCTTGTCAATATCCTCTGCGCGACCCAGTGCCCATATACAGCCCCCGCCGCCAGCCCCTGTGAATCTTGCACCGCAACTCTTTTTCACGGCGGATTCAACAAGTGCCTTGCCGATCTCATCAAGTACTTCAGGCGTCATCTTCCTTCTGATAGCGGTCTCTTTGTTCATCTGTTTACACGCAGTATTGATATCTCTTTTAATGAGCGCATCGGCAAATTTATGTGTACATACTATAATTTCAGCCCAAAGTCCATGGTGCTTTCCAGAAAGAAATTGCGTCACCCATTTTTTATTCACATCTTTCGATTCGTGAGGTACCCCGCAGTACGCCAGCAACAAGTGTTGTTCGAATTTGGGCAAGTATCGCTTTGGGATAATGGTTTTTTTCTTAAAAAGAGGAATTTGGCAATCTCCCGGCCAATACCACACATTTGCACCGCCGTAAACGGCCGCCAATTGATCCTGGAAACCGCACGGCACACCGGCCACACTTGCTTCGATGATCTGTGATAGAACAGCGATGTTTTTTTTGGAAATAGGGGTCTCCCCTTTTATTTCTTTAACCTTTGAAAAAGCCCCGACAAGAGCAACTGCGGCTACAGAAGACCCGCCCAAAGCGCTCCGGGGAGGAGATGATGAGTCGATATCAATATGAATCCCTTCAGCTCTGAAATACGCTGCGATGGCAAAGATGAGCCCGAGCGGATGATCAAAAGGCGCTTTATCCAGAATATATTCAGCGCTTTTAAATCCTTTTGAAGTGATTTTTATTATTTTTTTATCATATGGAAGAAGTCGAACTTTTGTTCTTAAATTTATCGCAATATTAACGGTACATGGAAAAAGATGCCTTAGCGGGTAATAAAAGGTGCTGATATCCAGAGTGCCCCCCATGTCGATCCTGCATGGTGCCGAAGCTTCAATTTGATGGGATTCAACGATTTTACGCATCTTTTATCCGGTATCTACCATTTTCTAATTTGCTTTAAAAATTTCAAACTCCGGGGTTCTTTTCCCACATGATAGGGGACGAAGGTCTCCAAGAACTCCAGACATTCTCTTAAAGCATCAGAAGTAAACCTGACCCTCACCGCTTTGACCAAATCTCCCTTTTCTATCCACAAAAGCTGTTTAATAATTCCCTTTGAAAGAAACGTTTTTTGCAAGGTTTTGGAAGTACATCCGTTACATATGATTCCTCCCTTTGCAAAATCAAATTTAACTCTGGTTTCCTTTATATTCTCAACTTCAATTCGGCATACGCTGCATTGTCTTAAATTTGGTGAAAGACCGGATAGGGTCATAAACTTCACCTGAAACAAAATAGAAAGTGCTGCTTCTGACACCCGACATGAATCGAGTTCTCTCAAAACATACTGAAAGAGCTGGTAAAGCTGAACTTGTTTTTGACCACTTTCCATCCATTCGTTGATGAGTTCTGCCCAGTAGCTGGCATAGGCCGTCTTTAATGCGCTGGATCTGATGTAGGAAAACGGATATTTTAATGAGGCTTCCTGCAAAACAGGAAGCCCTTTTCTTCGACCGACATTGCATACCACATCTAATATGGAAAAGAGTTCAAGTATTCCTGCAAATCGTTTTTTGCTTTTTTTTGCAGATTTTGCAATGACGGATATTTTTCCCTTTCTCAGCGAAAAAAGCGTAATGACAAAATCATATTCTCCATAATCGATACGGCGTAACACGATTGCAGACGTTGAAAAGCTTGACATCTTTTCATATACCCAGGAGGGTTGTGGCGATCTGGAAATAAAAATAAACACTGACGATATCGATTGCAGTGGTCACAAACGGACCGGTAGCTACAGCGGGATCGATATTTATTCTTGCAAATCCCATGGGTACCATGGAACCTACCAGCGCAGCAATGGCCATAGAAGATACTACGGCAAGACCCACGGACAAGGCGACCATCGCCATACTATATCGAAGTTGTGCCACCGCGCCGATCGCAATGCCGTAAACTGCGCCCAGGATAAACCCGACGGCGAGTTCCTTAAAAACCACCGCCCAGGTATCTCTGATGTTAAGGCGTCCTGTGGCAAGACCCCGCACAACAATAGTGGACGTCTGGGTGCCGATATTTCCGCCCATACCCATAATGACGGGAATAAAGGCTGCAAGATAGGCAAGCTTCTTTAAGCTCCCCTCAAAATGACCGATAATAAAAAATGCAACGATACCGCCGATAAAACTTGCAGACAGCCACGGCAAGCGGATCCTTGTACTTCTGAGAACAGACTGAGTTTCGATAAACTCTTCACCGCCGACACCAGCCATTTTCAGAATATCTTCTGTCGCTTCTTCTCTGATGATATCGATAACATCATCCACGGTAACAATACCGACCAAATTATTTGTGTCATCCACCACCGGTACGGCAAGGATATCATAACGGGCAACGATTTTTGCCACCTCTTCCTGGTCCATATCCGTTTTTACCGCAAAAACATCCGTAGTCATGAAATTCTTAAGGGGTGTATTGGACGGAACCACCACTAGCTGTCTCAAAGAACTGACGCCGATCAATTTGCCGTTCGCATCAACCACATAAAGATAAAACGGCATTTCTACATCCAGATGCTCTTTTTGAAGCGACTGAATGGCCTCTCCGGCGGTGGTATCCTCTTGCAGCGCAATAAATTCGGGGACCATGATACCACCCGCTGTATCATCCTCATAGTGAAGGAGTCCTTCAACTTCTTCTGATCCCTCCTTTATCATTTTTTCAAGGATAGCATCGGACTTCTCTACAGGCAGACGTCCCAAGAGGTCGGCGACATCATCTCTTGGCATGAGATCGAGGATCTCGACGATGTCGTCCAAATTCATTCCATCCACAAAACCCAAGAATGTGTCCTCGTCGAGATTACTAAAAACCTCACCCTTTATAACGACATCATCGATGAGGTCAAAAAGTCTGCGTTGATTATGAATTGACAAAGAATCGAACACCAGGGCCAAGTCCGCAGCGTGAGTTTTTTTCACAATCTTAAGGAGGTGGCTTTTGGCGTCTCTTCTTAGCAGTCTTCTAATGCTTTCAAGAAGTATTTTGTTGGATTCATTATCCATATTTCACAGTGAAGAATCCCCCGCTATGCGGGGCAGGCTTGGCCTATCTTAGATCCCGCATTGCGGGGAAGGACCGGGTTTTGGTTTGCCCCTGAAAGGGCCTGTTTTGCTCAAAGCCGTACAAGTTAAAAGTGTCTTTTTCTGGTTCGCCGGTTCGCCGGTTTTAAACTACGGGCAAACCGGCACAACATTTTTTAACTTTAGTTCACTTCAAACTCTTGTAGCGATTCTTCAGGCAAAGCCGAAGAACGCTACTGGATGATTTTGATAACGGACTGCTTTCGCAAATCTCCAATCCATGCCCGATATTTTTTATCGATGCTTTCATTAAGGAGTTTACTTTCAATTTCCGGTGCAACCTCCTCAAGCGACTTTCCTTGAGCGCTTAATATCTCTTCTAGAAAAAAAATCTGATACCCCTGATCTGTATCGAGCATGGGTGTATACTCACCAGGCTTTATTTTTTCGATGGCCTTTTGAAGTTGCGGTGATAGGGAATCGAATTCGAACTCACCCAGATTTCCGCCATCGGAAGCCGCTGGTGATTCTGAATACTTTGCCGCCAAGGCTGCAAAAGATTCTCCGGCTTTTAATTTCTCCAGGATCTCATCCATTCTCGCTTTAATCTCGAGTTTCTTTGTTGTATCCGAAAACAGAGGAACTTTCATAATGATATTGCGAAGATGATATTTTTGTTTTCCACCATACTCTTGGATATGCTGTTCATAATAGGCATTAATGTCTTCTTTGGTAATCACGATCTTTGATTTGACTTTAAGATTGACAAGCCTCCTTCTGAGTATCTCACCTTTGATATTTTTGCGATACGCTTCCATGGTCAGCCCGTCTTTGGCCAATGCCGCCCTTAGCTGTTCATCTGTTAGATAATTCGTCTCTTTAATCCGCTCAATGGTTTGATCGATCTGCTCTTCGCTGATTTCAACCTTTGAGCGCTTTATCTCCTGATCTTCAATTTTCTGATTGATAAGGCGGTCAAGCATATCTTGTCTGACTTTAAAGAGTAGCTCCTGCTCTTTCTCCGGCGGATATCCAAGGGATCGAATTTTTTCCGTGTAAGGTTTAAGTGAGCTTTTGAGCTCCGTAAGTGTAATGATATCATCATTAACCACGGCAACAATACGATCAACAATTTCTGCACTCTTGGCGTTTATAATTAATGGATAACCAAACACACAAAAAAACAATGCATATATTATACAATATATTGAATTTATTCGGATATTTTTAAAGGACATGCTTTTCATTTTTTTAAAAAACCATAAATTATTTTACAAACCGGTCATTTTTTCCAGTTCTTTTTTGTTTATTTCAACAGCGTACTTCTTTTTAAGCTTTTTAATCCATGACGTATACGCCTTTTCTATCTTCTCTTTGCGCAATATTTTTATAATGATGTTGTTTGTATCTTTTGACACCTCATTCACATCAGGTGGTGTGTCGTCAGCTTCGAAGTGTTCCTCATAATATTTCGATATGTCATCATGCGTTATTTCGATCTTATCGCCCAACTCTTGTGCGATCACCTTCTCCATAAGCAAACGAGTCTTTAATCCTTCTCTCCAAGACTGGTAAGGAATGGCATACTCAAGCAGTATTTCCTGGAATACATTGTCAGGATAATCCCTTTTTATATCTTTCAAGGCTTTTTCGACCTGAGAATCAGTCATCGTAATGCCGAGTTCTTCAGCCCTTTCCAGGAGAGTCATCTCTTCGATCATTTGTTGAATAAGCCGAAGTCGAACTTCTTGTGCCACATCAGGTCGCTGTATTCTATTTTGCGGATAAGCATTCTTGGCGATTTCAAAAGCCTTGTTGAAATCAGAGACGGTTATTGTCCTGTCCCCGACTTTGACAAAATATTCATCTCTTTGTTTGTGTTCGGAATCAGAGCACCCAGCCAAAGTATAACCGACCCACAAAAAACAAATTAAAAAAATTAATTTAATAGAATATCTTATCATCAGAAACTGGAATATTTGACACGCAAATCCAAATTAGTTCCTAAATCGTTTAAATTTTTAGCTATTAACACGTTGCATAATTTCTTTCAAGATGTTTTTAGCCTGAGACATCAGAAAGGATGTATTCCCTTTTTTCAGTTTGACCTTCAAAATATGATCCGGTGTGATTCCAAACCGATCTCGTTCTGAAAGAACCATGTCTATAATGCCGGAAGGATTTTTCTGGTGCGCTTGTGAAAAAGAGAGTAAAAGCTGACGTCCTTTAAAATCTACCCGGTTGACACCCGCCTTTATGGCCAATACCCTGAGCATGATTTTTAAAAGAAGATTTTCCGTTTCAGTGTTCAAATCACCAAATCTATCCATCAACTCCGCCTTATAATCAGCAATTTCATTAAGTTCTGTCATTTTAGCAAGTCGACGATATGCACTAAGACGCTGATCAATATCGGCGATATAGAATTCGGGTATCGAAGCCGGCATATTAATGTTGATCTCCGGTTCAAGACGTTCCTGAACCTTTTCCCCTTTCAGCTCTGCCATGGAGTTTTCCATCAGCTTGAGAAACATGTCATAACCCACCGCGGCGATATGGCCGGATTGGGAAGCACCTAAAATCGTTCCCCCGCCTCTGATTTTTAAATCACTCATGGCAATTTGAAAGCCCGATCCGAGATCACTGTGTTCCATTAGGACCTTCAGGCGTTTTTGAGCATCTTTACCCAATGTACTTTCCTTGGGTATAAAAAGATAGGCATAGGCCTGTTCATCCAGACGTCCGACACGACCGCGCAATTGATAGATCTGAGCAAGCCCGAATCTGTCTGCTCGATTGATCAGTATGGTGTTGGCGGAAGGAATATCAAGTCCTGACTCTATGATCGTGGTGCACACCAGCAAATCTATCTCTTGATTCATAAAACGCAGCATGACGCCCTCCAGTTCCTCCTCATTCAGGCGGCCATGGGCCACATCGAGTCTGACATCGGGTACCAAATCCTGCAGGTGCTTTGCCATTTTCCTTATCGTATGAATATTATTATGAACAAAAAAGATCTGTCCCTTTCTGCCGAGTTCCTTTTGTATGGCACCGGAAATGACCGCGTCATCAAATTCAGAAATATAGGTAATAATAGACTTGCGATGTTCAGGTGGTGTTGAAATGATGCTGATATCCCGTACCCCCATCAGCGACATATGAAGTGTTCTGGGTATCGGCGTGGCGGTTAAAGCAAGAACATCCACCGAACGCCTTATCTTTTTCAACTTTTCTTTATGTTTGACCCCGAAGCGCTGTTCTTCATCGAGAATTAAAAGTCCCAGATCTTTAAACATCACATCTTTCTGAATCAGCCGATGTGTTCCAATGACAATATCCATCTTTCCGGTTTTAAGATCTTTTATAATGTTGCGTTGTGTCTTTAAAGAACGAAACCTGCTCAAGCATGCAATATTAATCGGATACCTTTGGAAACGTTCTGAAAACGTCGTAAAATGCTGCTCTGCAAGCACCGTCGTTGGTACCAGTACGGCAACCTGTTTACCATCATTAACGGCCATCAGCGAAGCACGCAGAGCAACCTCTGTTTTTCCGTATCCGACATCACCACATACCAGTCGGTCCATTGAAATTTGCGCCTTCATATCATTGTACACATCTTCGATGGCGCCGAGTTGGTCTTGGGTCTCTTCAAAAGGAAAGCCCATTTCAAAGTTCTTAAAATCAACGTCCAGTTCCCTGAAAGCATGACCGATGCTGATTTTACGTTCAGCATAGAGTTTTAAGAGTTCTCCGGCAATTTTTTCTGTTGATCTTTTTACCCTTTCTTTAACCCGCTCCCAAGATTTACCGCCCATCTTGTCGAGAACCGGTTCGACGCCGTCCACACCCATGTATTTCTGAACCATACCCATACGATCCACAGGCAAATAAAGTTTGTCGTCATCTTTATAAACAATAAGGAGGAAATCATTGCTTGATCCATTTAATGTCAATTCAATCAGACCATCATATTGCCCTATCCCGTGATCGACGTGAACCACAAGATCTCCTTTTTTTAAATCTTCAACTGCAAAAAGTTGGGTTCGAATTTGCCGCTCCGGTTTTATTTTTGGCCGGCGCTTTAATCCGAACACTTCATCCTCTGTGATGATCGCCAAAGATTCAGCCGGCCATACAAATCCCGAAGAAATCCGACCCAGGCAGACGAAGGGTTGCCCTTGGCTTTGTTTAATATCATCGAATTTTTCAATATTTTTGAGATGAATACCATATGGAGCCAACAGTGACACCAGCCTCTGGGCCTGTGTCCGGGTATGGCAAACCATAAGTGTATCAAACCCGGACAGCTTTTGATGATTGATCCAGTTTATCAGTGGAGAAAAAAGGTCTTTTTCCCGGCGACGTCCAAGCTCCAGGCTGATGTCCATATTATTTTTCACTGAATACTGAAATTGCTTTAAGGGCGGTCTGTCAGATAGGGTGTCCTTTGATACATGGAGCTTTTTCACGGAAAGGGTCTTTTTCTGCTCAAATAATGCTTTAGTCTCCTGCCAGGTTAGATAGAGACGCTCAGGTTCAACACAAAGCCGTGATTCTTTTTGCGCAGCATCAAAACTTTTTGATGCCTGAAGCAGCGTATGGTCTGCAATATTTTCCAGGTCAGCAGGTTCATCCAAAATAAAAAATGTATTTTTTGGAAGATAGTCGAAAAAAGAATCCAGACGAGGATAAATCAGGGGAATCAGACTTTCAATTCCAGGGAAAACACCATCTCTTCTGATTCGATGGATCAAATCTCTGACCTTGGTTACTGGGATATCCAGTTTGGATGACTGCTTTCTTATTCGATTGATGACCGGAGTTAGGTGGGCTGATTTGAGAATTGTTTCCCTGGCTGGCAGTATGACGGCTTCTTGAATGTTTTTGATGGTTCTTTGGGTGACTGCTGAAAAAAATCGAATGGATTCAACCGTATCACCAAAGAGTTCAATTCGGATCGGATCTGGATAGAGCGGCGAAAAAATGTCAAGAATACCTCCTCTTATACTGAAATCTCCAGATTCTTCAACTATCGATGATCGTTCATAACCACTGGATATAAGTTTGTTTACCAACCGATCCCGATCGATGCCTTCCTGTGCCATAACGAGTTCTGCATAGTCACAGAGTTCCTGTTTGGGTAAAATTCTCTGCATTAGCGCCGATATGGTCGTCACCACCATGGGCGGCACATCACCAACAATGAGCTGATAAAGTGATTTTATCCGTTTGGCTGCGGTTTCGTTGTGATATGAGAGATATTTAAATGGTGTAATATTATACGGCGGGAAATAAATCAGGGGGGGACAGGGTCTTTCTGTAAAAAATTCCAGATCTTCTAAATATGTTTCCGCTTCTTTGGTTGACGGGGTGACGACAACCACCGGAGCCCTGTGTTTCATATACAAGCGATTCACAAAATATGCTTTTTCTGAACCGGAAAGCCCTGTGCAAATAACATTATAATCCTTGTAAGGACTCGTATCAAAAAGATATTTTAGTGATATTTTTTCTTGATTTTGATTCATAAACAAAGTAGATAATTTCAAAGTCTTGGCTTCGCCCTAATTGGACTAATGGAATGACGGAATAATGGAGTGTTGGGCTAATTTTCTTTTTGACAATAAAATAAAAAATGGATCACATCCTTTAAAAACCAACCTTCCAACAATCCACTATTCCATTATTCCATACTTGAGGCAAGTGTTTAAGCCTCAAAAAATGTTCCATGTTTCCATTAGGTTGTAGAAATTACGAAACGTTTAATCATGCCGACGTAGCTCAGTTGGTAGAGCAGCTGATTCGTAATCAGCAGGTAGGCGGTTCGAATCCGCCCGTCGGCTCCACCTTTTGAGGGGTTTTCGTCATTTATTCTGGAAATCCTTTTTATTTCTTGCCTTTACAATTAGGTATTTCTTCAAATCGCTATAACCCAATTCGTATTATTGTGCAACCGGCGTTTATGTTCCGGCAAAATACTTTTTGCCCAAAACAAAAGGAGACATTGTGAGTTATAAAATTGGATTTGCAGGAACCGACGGAAGGACCCTTCTCAGTGCTTTGGTTGTCTCTACAGCCACAAGTGAACATTATCAGGATGATTTTCAGGGAGTGGTTATTCGAGGGATGCCGGCCATGCAGCCATTTGCGATGTCCATGAAATGGCCGGTGAAGTTCATTCCAACGGCGGACAACTCTAAAGAAGGGTATACCGCCGCGATTATCGAAGCCCTAAAGAACGGATCCATCGACTGTGTCATGCCGATGCCGGAAGATTTGCTGCTCGAGGGTCTGGTTGATGAACTTGAAAAAGCCGGTTTTCCCGATCGAATCATCGGTTTTAATCGAGAAAGTGCATTTATTGAGGGCGACAAGATCGCCTGTAAATACCTGTGTCGCGAATATGGCATTCCTGTAGCAGACCAATGGCATGACGTCGACGCCCGAAATTACGAAGAAGTTTTAAAAACGTGCCTCTTACTCATCGACGAATTCGGCGGCGCAGTTCTGAAATATCCCTACAGCGCCGGCGGTAAAGGCTCCCGTATTATTTTAAACGCCTGGGAAATCAAAGAAGTCTACGATACACTCATCAAAAATTATGGAAAAAATTATAAACGACGATTCGGGAAAAAATCAAAATGGCCGCTTTTAATCGAATCGAGGATGTCAGGGGTGGAAATATCGTTTAACATTTTGATTGACAAAAACGGAAATTTTCAAATTCTTCCCACATCCATGGATTATCCGGAGCGTTTCCCAGGGCCTGCCAGTAAAGACAATCCAATTACCGGTGGAATGGGCAGTATATCGCCCCATCCTATGGAAACACCCGATCTTTTCGAAATGACCGCCGAAAATATTGTAAAACCGTTGATAAAAGCCTTGAGAGAAAAAAATTTGTTGCGCCCATGTCTGGTGTACCCCGGCTGTTTTTTGACTTTTGACGACAATATGGTGCCAACCAGAATTCGAGTTTGTGAAATAAACATTCGACCTCCGGAACCCGAATGGCAACCGATTGTTCGCAGGATAAGGAACCTGGGAGCGCTGATTAAAGCCACAGTTGAAGGCAATTTGAACGAAGTGGCGCCGGAAGTTCGATCAGAACAAATATCCATCTGTACGGCTTTGGTTACAGGGTCTGGCGGCCCCCAAAATCAAAAAGGATATCCATGGTCCTGTACAAAGGGAGAACCGGTCCATATTGATTTTGGCTATCTGAAGAAAAAAAAGATCCAGGTGATTCCATCTGCCATGACATATTCAGAAGAAGAGAAGCTTTTCAAGTCGGATGGCAGCAGGGTCGTATATTGCAATGTTAATGCAACCGTTAAAACCGGAGAAAGCAGAGCACGATTGGCTGAACAGCTGCGCAGGAAAGTATTGACAGCTTTTGAAAACGGTAAAATAAGAGTCATCCCCCGTGAAAATCCTGAAGGAAATCGACTGGATTTACGAAATGATATCGGGTACCATTTCGATATCGCCGAAGAATTGCTCCAACAAAGATAACGTTGTAAGATATGGATGTTCTATTCATCATCAAAACATAAAAATTTTAAATAATATAGGTTATACGGTTCAGGGTTCACGGTTTAGTAACTCCAACATTCCGAATTAAAAGGCGTTATAAAAAACTCAGCAACACTTATCAGTTCACCCAATGGATGATTGTTCCAACTGGCTGTAAACAGAACTCAATGGGCTGTGACTGAATGTCTTTTACAACGTTGAACGGAGAACCCGGAACCAGTCATTTAGAAATAACATAAAGTTTTTAGTTTAACCATCTTGACAAATAGATCTGTTTTATCATACCGATATAATGGACCAAACATGAGGAGGAAACAACAATGAATGATCCGGATGAGGAGAAGCTAAAAGCCGAAATCGATAAAATTATGTCGAATATCACTAAAACAATGAAAAAAATCGAAGACCTTGACCTTATAAACAGAGACAACTCGAGACAAAATAAGGATTAACATTAATAAAGATCTAAAAAGGAATTATTCGTTAAGGAGGTGCCATGGCATTAACAAAAAATGACATCGTTACAAGTGTACACGAACTGGGTTTTACCAAAAAAAAATCGGTAGAAATCATTGAAACTTTGTTGGAAATCATGAAAAGTACGCTTGAAAAAAGTGAAGATGTACTGATTTCAGGATTTGGCAAGTTTTGTGTCAAGCAAAAACAACAGCGGAGAGGTCGAAACCCTTCGACAGGCGACGACTTGATACTAAAAGAACGCAAAGTTGTCACATTCAAGTGTTCAGGGAAGTTAAGGGACAAGATTAACGGTCAATGAGCCTCCGATTATCTATCCATTGAGCTAAGCCATAAAAATTGATAGGGATCCAATTTTAATACGTCTGTACGGAAATTCACGCCGGTAATCAGGTCTTTCATCCAAATAGGAGCCCTTGCACCCGACAATGAAATTACAATCTCTTTGGATGAGATATTGGTGACGGCATATAGGGTTTGATCCTTAGCATACCTTGCGATAACAAACGCTTTTGGATTGATTTCAAGTATTTCAAAATCCGCATTTGGATGAAAAGCAGATTGCCGTTTTCTGATTTTGATCATTTTAATATAATTATAAAAGATCCTGGAGCGAAATGTTTCAGGATCTTTTAGTTGTGATAACACCTCATTAACCTGCAGTTTTTCCCGATTGATGGTTCTTGCTCTTTGGGTCTGGCGTAAACCCATTTCCCAGTTCCGTGAGCCGAGGACACTCTGAATATATGAAGCAGGGACCCCCGGCAAGACGAACTGGATGGCTTGGGAAGCCAGAAACCTTGGTATATGCCAAAGATCTATTTTGCTCTCGGGATTTAACAGGGCATCCACATAAGTTATATTCAACTCATACGGGCTTTGGGAACCATCCGGGTTTCTTTTATAAGAAACGCTCCCGCCGTTTTCCTTCACAATATCAATGAGCTTGTCAATTTCGGACCGGGGCAAAATCCCTTCCAGCGGGCGCACACCGATTCCATCATGGGAAGCCGTGAAATTGAAAAACGTATTATGGGGAGAATTTACCCGTAAACATTTGGCCCATTCGGACAGCACCGTTGAATCCTCTTGAACAAAAGAATAAAAAAGCAACGGTGGCAAAGTGAAATTATAAATCATTTGTGCTTCATTTCGTCCATCTCCAAAATAACTTATATTCTCATGATGAGGTACATTGGTCTCGGTAATCACCAGGACGTCCGGTGCAACAACGTCCAATATTTTCCGAAAAAGTTGAACCAGTTGATGGGTCTGTTTCAGATGAATACATGGGGTTCCAATTTCCTTCCAAAGATATGCAATCGCATCAAGACGGATGGAGGTTGCCCCTTGTTCCACATAAAAAAGAAGGGCTTCTATCATCTTTTCAAGAACATGTACACTCTTGAAATTCAGATCGATCTGATCGGAACTGAACGTCGTCCAGACATGCACGACATCATCGGAAGTTTTCTTGAATCGGGTTAAAAGTGGTAAGGATCGAGGTCTTGTCACCATAGACAGATCGATTGAAGGATCGACCTCAATGGCAAACTCCTTATAGGTTGTCTTCTCTTTTAAATAGTTTTGAAACCAGATGCTCTGTGCTGAAACGTGATTGAGCACAAGATCAAACATCAACGGATACTCACTGCCTAATCTACGAATATCCTTCCAATCACCCAGTTCGGGATTCACCGCAAAAAAATCGATCACCGAAAATCCATCATCTGAAGAAAATGGGAAAAACGGGAGGATATGTATTGTTGAAAACACATTTTCAAATTGACTTACAGCAAATTGATAGAGTGTCTTTAAGGGTGGCTCCCCCTTTTTATTTAAGGTGTCGCCATAGGTTATCAAAAACACATCTTTTTCGGAAAAATAGCCTTTCTCCAACCCTTTTTTAACCGGGAACCTTTCGATTAAGGCGGCAATCTTCTCAAAAGCCAGATTTCCGGTCTTTGGACCGTAAATATTTTTGAGAATGTGTTGAATCGTATCAATATCTTTCAATTTTATTCTCCCGATTCTATTGTGGTG
>PKTV01000082.1 GCA_002868985.1 Desulfobacteraceae bacterium
CGATTCAGATTTCAAAATATTTTGGCATTGTTCTGACATTTGTCGTCGGTATATATCTCGCTGTGGATTTTTTTGAAAGGGTAGATGATTTTATTGAAGCCGGCATACCGTTTTCAAAGATGATATTTTATTTCGTGCTTAGAATACCGTTTATCGTTGCCCAAATAATTCCCATTTGTATTCTGATGTCTGTTCTCATCGTCTTTAGTCTCATGGCCAGAGGCAATGAGATCGTGGCTTTGAAAAGTAGTGGTATACGAATCTATTATCTTTTAAAGCCGGTTTTAATCATGGGATGTCTTTTGGGCGTTTTGCTTTTTATCTTATCTGATGTCGTCGTTCCCATCACAATGGCAAAGTCGAACCGGATTTGGCTTAAAGAAGTTCGCAGAGAGTCAACGATTATTACGAAGGAAAAAAATATTTGGATTAAAGGTAATCGAAGTATAACACACGTAAAATACTTTAATCCAAAAAACAAAACCATCAATGGAATTACATTTTATAAGTTTGATGAAAATTTCAGACTGATTCGGAGAATCGATGCCAAGAACGGTGTCTTCAATAAAGGGGAATGGCTGTTATCTGAATTAATGGAACAGATTCTTGATACAAAAAAAGAAAAATACAATATAACATTTCATAAGAATAAGACTGAAAGGCTAGATTTATTACCTGAAAATTTAGACACGGTTGCGAAAAAATCGGAAGAGATGACGTTTGGAGAACTTTTTGCGTATATAAAAAAGATTGAGGCAGAAGGATATGATGCCACAATATATAAGGTGGATCTTTATGCCAAGATAGCCTTTCCTTTTATTTGTGTCATTATGTGTATGGTAGGGACAGGTCTTGCGGCCGGAGGAACCGTGAAGGAAGGTATGCCTGTTGTCATTGCATACGGTATCGGTACGGCATTTATTTACTGGATTTTTTACAGTTTTTGCTTGTCGCTTGGTTATGGTGAGATGCTGCCGCCCGCTATTGCGGCGTGGACTGCAAACCTGGCTTTTTTAAGTTTTGGAGCACTGACATTGTTAAACGCCGAATAATACCTGAATCTTGCATGAAAATTATGGGAATCTTTTCGTGTAAAATTCAGGTAATGAGTCACGCGTGACCAATGAAAAATGAAAAAGGACACGTAGTTGATATTTCTATATAATATACTGTTTTTTATAGTGATGACCTTGGGATTTCCCCTGATAATTCCCATGGTCTTAATCTCTGACAAGCGACGGAAAACAGTTCTTCAGCGATTGGGGATAGCCCGGTTACCAGGAGAATTAACACGCAAAAGACCCGATACGTCTGAAAAAAAGCGCGTATGGATACATGCGCTTTCGGTGGGAGAGGTCATTTCCGCAATTCCACTCGTTAAAGGGTTGAAGGAATATTCAAATACCAGAGAGATCGTATTTTCCGCTTCTACCAAAACAGGCTTTGATATCGCCAATCAGTATTTAACAGACACGGTTCATTCTATTTTTTATTTTCCTTATGATCTGACCTTTTCAGTAAAATATATTGTTCAAAGAATAGATCCTGCAGTTGTTGTCATCGTTGAGACAGATATATGGCCCAATTTTCTTTTTGAGATGAAAAAACGTCAGGTGCCTGTCATTCTAGTTAATGCCAGGCTGTCTAAAAAATCTTTTTTCGGATACAAACGTCTTGGGTTATTTGCAAAGCAGGTATTTTTGAATTTTTTTCATATCTGTGCCCAATCCTTAGAGGACGCGGGGCGTTTTCAAGAACTTGGTGTTCCGTTTGATCGGATAACGATAACCGGGAACGTTAAATTTGATGGTACACATCAAATCCAGGGTTCACAAGAAACAGATAGCTTAAAACAATCCATGCACATACAGAATGCCCGGAAGGTATTTTTGGCAGGGAGCACGCATCAAGGTGAAGAGTCGATGCTGTTGGATGCGTTTACAAGAATAAAACATCATGAGGGCGATTTATTACTTATTGTGGCACCCCGTAACCCGGAACGTGCTGGTTCAGTATTTCGTATTTTTGATTCTGCCGGATATTCAGTTGGCCTCATGAAAGAACTTAATAAGATATCATCCGACAAAAGATTGGATGTTATTATCATTGATACCATAGGCCTTCTAAAAAGACTTTATGCTATCGCCGATATCGCATTTGTTGGTGGGAGTCTGGTGAATTGCGGTGGACACAATCC
>PKTV01000432.1 GCA_002868985.1 Desulfobacteraceae bacterium
GGGATCTTCGTTTCACTACGAAAGGCGCAGGACGTGAAGCTGTAATAAGCTACCGCGAACGTCCTGCAACACAGCAAATGCGATGAAAGCGGTGATCCCGAAGGGTGAAAAATTTTGAAAAATTCTTAAAAGTCGATACACAGCAATAAATTGCGTTCGGACCTACCTCGAAGTTGGATTTAACTGTTTATAAGTATTGTTTATATGTTCCTTTTCAAAAATTTTCATGCAGTTTTTAGGTTACACGACTTTATTTAAAGGATATTCGATAATTCCTTCTGCGCCATGCTTTAACAGCGTTGGAATAAGATCTCTCACAATACTGGTATCCACCACTGTTTCCACGGAGAACCAGTCTGAATTATAGAGTGGGGCCACGGTAGGCGCATTGAGGCTTGGCAAAAGGGATACAATATTTTCAAGATATTTTTCCGGGATATTCATTTTAAGCCCCACCAGTTTTTCAGCAACGAGCGCACCTTTCAACAACAGGGCGATTTGCTCCAGTTTTTCTCTTTTTTGTGGGTTTTTCCAGGCTTCGTGGTTGGCAATGAGCTGGGTATAAGTCTGCATTAATTCGTGGATAATTTTCAACCCATGCGCTTTAATGGTGCTTTCTGTTTCCGTAACTTCTACGATGGCATCGGCAAGACCGGAAACGACTTTTGCCTCTGTGGCGCCCCATGAAAATTCAACGTTTACATTGATATTTCTTTCAGAAAAATAGTTTTTTGTGAATCCAACAAGTTCTGTGGATATTTTTTTGCCCTCGAGATCTTCGATGGTTTTAATAGAAGAATCGTGGGTTACAGCCAATACCCAACGTGCAGGCCTTGCACTCACTTTTGAATAGATCAGATCCGTGATGACATGTACATCGGAATTGTTTTCAGCAATCCAGTCTTTACCTGTCAGACCGGCATCGAGTGTCCCGTTTTCAACATGCCAGGACATTTCCTGGGCTCTGCATAGTGCACACTTGATGGTGTCATCATTGATTTCCGGGAAATAACTTCTTCCATTGACGTTAATCTTCCATCCTGATCGCCTGAACAGATCTATGGTAGCATTTTGGAGGCTTCCTTTGGGAATCCCCAGCTTCAAAGGCATTGTCATCTGTTATATACCTCCTCGGGATTAAATACAGGTTTTCCAATCATACGGATGGATTCTCCGTCAACCATTTTATGAAAACAGGTTTTATGTCCGGTGTGGCAGGCTGCACCGCCGACCTGTTCGACTTTTAGCAGCACAGTATCATCATCACAATCGATCCGTATTTCTTTTACAATTTGAAGGTTGCCGGATGTTTTTCCTTTTATCCAAAGCGTCTGTCTGGTTCGGCTATAATAGGTTGCTTTTCCGGTGGAAAGGGTCGCTTCCCAGGCATCATTGTTCATAAATGCCAGCATCAACACCTCTCCGGTTATATGGTCCTGAACGATGGCCGGTATCAATCCACCCATCTTATTAAAATTGAGTTTAATCATCGCGTTATCTTTTCTTCTTAAAGGATTATCAAGAAATTAAATATTTTACAATGAGGCGTTTAAAACTTGATAAATTATCTATTTTATATAATAATGTCAAATTCTTTTTTGTAAGAACAGTGTATCTTGCTTAAAGAAAGGATATTTGATATCATAACGGTTGATGCAAAAATGAAAAAAAATGGTTTACGAATCTTTTATCGATTTAAATTGTTAGGTCATGCCAAAAACTAAAAGAACTTCTCAAATACTCGAAAAACGTGCCAGAAAAAACCAAAGAAGTTATTTTTCAAAGATTTTCAAATGGTTTTTTCTCATATCTTTTATTGTTATCTTAATAGGTTCAATAGGAGTTGCGGGCGTTTATTTATACTTAAGCAAAAATCTTCCAAAAATATCTTCCCTGGAAGATTACCGCCCACCGATCATCACAACGGTGTATTCAGACGATAACCGGAAAATCGCTGAGTTTTTTAAAGAACGGAGAATTGTGCTTCCGCTATCCAAAATGCCCGAAATGCTCAAAAAAGCTTTTGTTGCTGCAGAGGATGCAAGATTTTATAAACACAAAGGGATAGATGTTTTAAGTATCTTTAGAGCATTTTATAAAAATATCGAGGCCGGAGCCATTGTCCAGGGCGGAAGTACGATTACCCAGCAGGTTACAAAGTCGTTTCTTTTAACACCTGAAAGAAGCTATACTCGCAAAATAAAGGAAGCGATCCTTGCATATCGCATTGATAAGAAATTTGCCAAAGATGAAATTCTCTTTTTATATTTGAATCAGATTTATTTGGGACATGGTGCATATGGCGTGGAAGCGGCTTCCGAGAATTATTTTGGAAAATCAGCTTACGAGTTGAATTTGGCAGAATGTGCCATCTTGGCCGGTCTGCCCCAAGCGCCGAGCAGATACTCTCCCTTTAAGTATCCGGAAAGGGCAAAACAACGTCAGATCTACGTTTTAAACCGAATGGTTGAGGAAGATTTTATCACCAATATTCAGGCTACGGAAGCGATCAATAAAGTGCTTGATATTAAGCCCAGGAGAAACCTGTATATCGAAGAGGTTCCCGTCTATACAGAGCATATCAGACGTTACATTGCAAAAAAATACGGTGATGACGTGCTGTACAGAGAAGGTCTTAATATTTATTCTGCTGTCAACATCGAGATGCAAAAAATGGCACGGGAAGAAATTAGAAAGGGATTATATGCCCTTGACAAACGTGAGGGATACCGAGGACCGATTAAACACCTTAAGCCGGAAGAGATTGAGTCGTTTTCAATGGAGCTTCAACTTGAGTTGGAGGAGGCATCCCTTGAAGAAGGTAAGATTGTAAAAGGTGTTGTGATAGAGATTAATGACAAGAACAATACGGCCATCGTTCGCATGGGAAGCACACTGGGCGTTATCAGAATTGACGATATGCGTTGGGCAAGAAAACCGAATCCGCAAATTGCCTATTATGAAGCTCGTGTTAACCACATCGGAGAGGTGTTAAAGGTCGGTGACGTCATACAGGTTCGTGTAAAAAATAAAATATTCGATACAGATCGATGGTGGCTGTCTCTGGAACAGGTTCCAAGGGTTCAAGCTGCCCTGCTATGTATTGAGTCGGAAACCGGAAATGTCAAGGTGATGATGGGCGGCAAAGATTTCAGAGAGAGCCAGTTTAACCGGGCGATTCAATCAAGACGTCAGCCGGGTTCCGCATTTAAGCCGATCATCTACGCAGCAGCGCTTGACAAAGGATACACGCCGGCAACGATGATCATTGATTCACCCATCGTTTATGAGGATACGGAACATGATTTTACCTGGAAACCCAGGAACTATAAAGAAAAATTTTATGGCCCCACTATTTTTAGGGATGCACTTTCAAAATCACGTAATGTAGTGACCATAAAAATTTTACAAGATATCGGCATTGATTATGCTATAGCTTATACTCGGAAACTTGGGATCACATCAAATATGAGCAGAGATCTTTCCATTGCACTAGGATCTTCCGGGGTATCTCTACTTGAGCTTGTCAGTGCATATTCAGTTTTTAACAACCTTGGTTATCTTGTGGAACCCGTCTTTATTACAAAAATATTAGACAGGGAAGGGAATGTCATAGAAGAAGGCAACCCTGTTAGAAGAAAGGTTATCGAACAGAATACAGCTTATATCATGACCAGTCTTCTGGAAGGAGTTGTCAAGCATGGTACCGGGCGTAGGGTGAAGGCATTAAAAAGACCCGTGGCAGGAAAAACCGGAACGACAAATAATCTTCATGATGCCTGGTTTGTGGGATACACACCCCGTTATAACACAGGGACATGGGTGGGTTATGATGATGAGGGTTCCCTTGGAAAAGGAGAGACCGGGTCCAGGGCGGCGAGCCCTATTTGGGTAGGCTTCATGCAAAGACTACTGACTGACAAGCCCGTCAGGGTTTTCCAGGTGCCTGAGGGTGTTGTCTTTTCTAAAATCGATGCCGAAACCGGACTGTTGCCCATCCCTGAATCTAAAAAAACAATTTTTGAATGCTTCAAAGAAGGAACTGTTCCCACCGAATACACCAAGAAGCCGGATTCCATGACAGAACCGGAAGAATTTTATAAAACAGATATGTAACAAGTTAGGGACTTCGCCCAATTGGAATGATGGAATGCTGGAATAATGCAATGTTGGATTAATGGTAAAATTTGTGTAGAAGATAAAACTAAAAATGGATGAAATCCTTTTAAAAACCAACCTTCTAGTATTCCATTTTATAGGCAAGCATTCAAGCCTCAATAAATGTGCTATATTTTCATTGAGTTGTAGGAATTCCGAGGTGTTAGCTTAAGTTCCGAACCCACATTTCTTTCTTAGAGTGTCTGAGACTTGTCTTGTTAAAGCAAGCACTTTATTTGCAAGATCAAGGGGCAGAGAACCGGTTCCACAGGCAGGGGTGATAAAGGTTTGAGCCAGTATTGCAGTCTTGTCAAAACCAAGTGCCTCTAATGCCGTTGATTGCGCTTCCCATCGTGTAACCAGCGATTCCACGGTCTCTTTTTCAATATCATCGCTGTTTAATGTCGGTACAATCCCCCAAGCCAATATTCCTCCGGATTCGATAAATTGCTTCACTTGATCTGAATAAAGCATCAACTTGTCGAAAAATGAATAGGCATCGAAGCTGATGATGTCTGCGTCAGATTCTAAAATCAAAGACCAGTCGGCGTTGGCACAGACGTGGATACCGGCAAGGCCGCCCTCGTCATGAACTGCGCCAACGACTTCCTTAAAACAGGTTGCCACTTCATCACGGGATACACTGATCATTGCAGAAGATCCAAAGCCGGCAAGGGCCGGTTCGTCAAAAAAAATAATGATCGGAGATCCGAAGCTTAAGAGTTTTTTTACCTGCCATCTGGCTTTTTGAGCCAAAAGTTTTACTGCGGCATCCCGTAACTGTTCGTCATAGAAGATTGCTTTTCCATTCTGGTCCGTTAAACCCAGCCCAAAGGTTATGGGCCCGGTTATTTGTCCCTTAATTGCAAGCGGATGATCTGAAAGGGAACGGAGATGCTCCATAAATGAAAAAAAGCCACGGGCAGTATCAGCTTTAATCGCAAATATAGAATCTTCTATGCCCAATTCTCCTTCGTTTACAGCCATATAATCTTCGTAAAATTGGAGGATATCATTATCAAAAGATGGATCAGAGGTGTCGACAAAATATTTGTCTTTTTTCAAAGTAAGGCCAGGAAATTCCGGCTGAAATTGGGCGATCATTCCTTCTTCCCTATATGCGGGAAGCTGAACCCAAAGCGGAATTTCGGGCGTGTACTTGAAGACCATTTCAACACCTTCAGCATGATCACGTAAAGGAAGACTTCCGATCAAAACCGGAAGACCATTGGCCAGGAATTTTTTAGTCATGAATCTGACTCCTTTCTTTTGTTCATAACCTTTTCTAACACGGCAAGCCTCGTATTACAAGGAAGACAAAATGAATTCCGATCTGAATCTTGCATGAAAATTGATGAAAATATTTATAATCCTTAATTGAGGCGGGTTTGAACAACCTCATAGCATCATACATTTTACCCAAATGATAAACCCGCCTGCCTCTGCGAGGCACGAGCGGGCAGGTCGGATGATGTTTTTTTCATCAATTTTCACCCCAAAAGGTGATCCTGAGGCTTTCATCTGCTTGGTTATTAAAGGTTCACCATTCGCCAAAGATCTCTGGCGGATGGCTTCGTCCTTAAGTGCCTTGTTGGAGCGAAACAAAAATACCGCTTGCGGGGCATATGAAAGCCTCCGACTCGTTCAAGATGCAGGTCCTAAATAGTGCGTGTCCATAATCCGTATTGAATTGACACGTATATATACAGATGTTATTATGACTAAGATTTGCACCACTTTCTTATATGAGATTGGGCAAAGAACGGGATATAAAGGGAATTTTAAATCGTGGCGAATATCATCCAGCTTGATAAAAAACTTAAGCATACAAAAGAAAAAAAAGCCGAAATAATAAAAAAGCGAAAAATTCTGGCTGTCCAGAAAGTGTTTCAATGTATGCAGTGCGCTTTCAAGTGCGAAAAATGCGGTACCCAGATTCAGCCGGAAGAACAAGGTCAACAAAGAGCCATTAGCGACCTTCGGATCCCCTACCGTTTTTGTGAGAGCTGTGCTGAGGAATATGCCGATTACATCGAACGACTTAAAGGAAGGGGTGATTCGGAATATTACTGGCACAATGAAATATGGATTGAATTGTGGAAAAAATGGATCGATTATCAGGGTGTCATCGAAAGTTATTTAAAGTCAAAAGAATTTAGGCAGCTTTTGGAAGAACTGAAGGACACCGGGCCTAACAAATAGGAGGACTATATGTTTGGAATTGGAATGCCGGAACTTATTATTATACTTGTAATTATCCTTATCATTTTTGGTGCCGGCAAACTTCCGGAAATAGGGGCAGGAATGGGAAAAGCCATAAGGAATTTCAAAGGCGCCACTACGGAGTCTGAGAAAAGAGAACCTGACAAGCTTGAGGAAAAGAAAGAGTCTTAAAATGGTTTTTTTTAAATAACCGAACAGAAATGATTTGAACTCAAGTTTCGCAACCAAATATTGCCTAAAAGCCCCTAAAGTAGCGGGACGAAATAAATTTTAAAGATAAATTATTTCGTTGAAAAATGATCGGAAGGCACTAAAATACAAAGTGATTACTATGATAAAAAATCACTTTATCTGTTTAGATACAATGTCTTACCTAATATAAGCCTGCTCAGCAATAGGGCAGTACCGTCATGATTTAAAGGAAGGCTTAAAAAGGAATGTCATCATCATGCCTGTCTGTGGGTTGCGGCTTCTCATATCCTTGAGATGGAGCAGGTTCAGACGATCTGTATGTATCAGCGGTATCTCGGCCTCCTAAAAACTGAACGTCAGACGCAACAATCTCAGTACTGTATCGGGTAACGCCCTCTTTTTCCCACGATCTGGTCTGTAGCTTGCCTTCTACATAAACCTGCCGCCCTTTTGAGAGGTATTCGCCGCAAATTTCACCCAGTTTTCGCCAAGCAACGATACGGTGCCATTCGGTTCTCTCTTTTCGTTCCCCCGTTGCTTTATCCGTCCATTCATCAGACGTTGCGATGCTGAAATTGGCAACCGCAGTACCGTCCGGTGTATAACGAACCTCAGGATCACTCCCCAATCGTCCGACCAGGATAACTTTATTGATACCTGCCATAGTTACCTCCATTCGTTTAATTTAGAATTCCCCCCAGCTTGTCGGAGCATAGCGAAAAAATCGGCCGTTCAGGTCAGTACGGGATGAATTCATATAAAAGATAAGAATCCGCGAGGGTACCTGCGGAAGCTCCATAAAATCGTAGCACGATTTTATTTTAAATGATAAATACAGATAACCTTTCATATTGTCAAGCGAATCAAGAAGCGTCATTGAATAACACCATTGTTATTCGAGATGTCCGTTTAAGCAGATATTCTCATTGACAGTATTATTTTTGTATATAATATCAGAACTTCAATGGAAAAGGACCCGCATCCACAAAGGAAAGGAGAAACAATACATGCTACATCTAAAATCCGCCGATCTTATGAAAGAAAAGATCGAATCGCTGGTTATCCCCGTTTGCGAAGACAAGAATATTCACGAAGATAAAACGATACTGTCTCTTATCAAAAGTGCCAAGAAGGTTAAAGCGTTTAAAGGCGATAAAGATGATGAAGTTATTTTATACAACCTATCCGAAGTAAGCGCGCAAATCATTATATTTTTAGGACTCGGTAAACTTGAAAAAGTCAATATGGAATCATTGCGCACCATGGCTGGCATGGCTGTAAAAGGTGTGATTAAAAAAAAACATACAGCGGTTTTAATGGCTGTGCCTTTGGCTGCGAAGGTCAATATGGATATGCAGAATATTCTTGAAGCAATGATGGAAGGTACCTTTCTCGGGAATCATCTTTTTGACAGATACAAAAAAGAAAAAAAACTCCAGCCGCTTGAGCGGATCGATTTTCTTGTAACATCTGATGAAGCAAAAAAATATCGTAGATTGCCATCACGTATTTCGGCGGTTTGCCAGGGAACCATTCTTGCAAGAGAATGGGTCAGTATGCCACCCAATGACAAGAGACCGGAGCTTTTTGCAAAATCTATTGCAAGGCTTGCAAGAAAAGAGAATCTCAAGGTCACCGTTTTGGGTGAAAAGGAACTGAAACAAAAGAAATTCGGAGCCATGCTAGCGGTTGCAGCCGGCAGCAGGAACAAGCCCAGAATGGTGATTTTGGAACACACTCCGGTAAAGGCAAAAAAAACAATCGCTTTTGTTGGGAAAGGGGTAACGTTTGATTCAGGCGGCATAAATCTGAAACCTTCAGCCTCTCTTGCGGATATGAAGATGGATATGTCTGGTGCTGCTGCCGTGGCAGCAACGCTGATTACCGCGGCGAGACTTAAATTAAGACTTAAACTTGTCGGAATAATTCCTATTGTTGAAAATATGCCTTCCGGCGCTGCTTCCCGGCCGGGAGACATTATAAAAAGTTATGATGGCAAAACTGTGGAAATCGGCAATACAGATGCCGAGGGCAGGTTGATATTGATCGATGCCATCTCTTATACCATCAAAAAATATAAACCCCAAACCTTGATTGATTTGGCAACCCTGACCGGAGCCTGTGTTGTGGCTTTGGGTGAAAAGATCGCCGGCACGTTCTCTTTTGATGACAAATTGGCGGAAAATATTATTTTGTCCGGTTATAAAACCCATGAGAGATGCTGGCGAATGCCAATGCCTGAGGATTATAAGGAACTGATAAAAAGCGATTTTGCGGATCTGAATAATGTCGGCAGCACGCGTTATGGCGGGGCGATTACCGCTGCATTGTTCCTTTCGGAATTTGTAAAAGATACTTCCTGGGCGCATATTGATATTGCAGGACCTGCATATACCAAAAAAGAATCTTCATATTGCGGGGTGGGTGGTACAGGATTTGGTGTTCGGTTGCTGTTCGATTTGATGGAAAGGCTTTAAGCCCGAGAAAAATATGATACCCGTGAACGCTTACGAATACCCTGCGAATTCAGCCTGTTTTATTTTGACAAAAAAACGTAATTGTTCTATAATTCTATAAATTTATCGAATATCCAAATTAAGTGTTTAGGATATACAAGGTTCTCAAACTCAGGTGCATTTGGAATATGGGTGATACGAATGGATCAATCCAACAGCTATTTTACCATATCTGATCTTGCTAAAGAGTTGGACGTCAAAAAGAGTCATATCCGCTTTTGTGAGAAAAATGGGTTTATACCCCCCAGGGCTTCCAAACTGAAACGGCGTGTGTACAACAGGTATGACCGCGAACGGTTGAAACTGGTCTTTCATTTTGTGCTCCTGAGTTACTCTAAGGAACAGATTATTGATTTGATCGGTATTCCCGATGCGAATCTGGACGAAAACGACCAGCTTATGCAAGGGATAGAATACGGCTTAAAAGAGCTTAAAAAGCTGGAAAAGCGTAAAGAAGAGCTGAGTTTCACGAAACAAACGCGCATCATTAACGAGATTGAAATGTTGCGTGAATATATTAATAAAATTAAAATCATTAAATCGGGTGTATTTGAAGAAACTCCAGCAAGACCAAGCATTAGATTCGAAGAGAAAGCAAAGAGACCCGCAAAGCCGGTTTTGGCGATAACGGCGGAGGCTGAAAAAAAAGCAACACAACATCCTGCCAAAGTGATTTCTTTATTCGTTGTCGGGTTAGCACTGGTCATCCTTATCGGAAGTTATTTTTACTATCAAGCCGGCCAAAAGGAAACGAAAACCATAAAACTGGTTCAGAAGAAACCGATCCATTCGGGAAAAATTCTCGTACCTCAAGCGTCTGAACCGGTGGATCAAACAGCCAAAACGCGGGTTGCAGTTCCGGAAGCACAAAAAATATCCGGCTCAACTTCTCCGGCTCAACTGGAAAGTGTAAAAGCCCAATCAACGGACGCTTTACTTGATGTGACTAAAAGAAATAAAGAGATACAGTCAGAATCGGATACCAATTTTTTAAAAGATGAAAAACCCGCAGAAAAGCAGCTTGGTGCCGGCAAAACAGACACTGTCTCTAAAGGTGACCCTATACCGGCTGGTATACTAAAAGAAACAGTTCCATCCAAAACTTCGAAAGAAATACCAGTAACGATTGGTGATGCCTTAGCACCCGAAAGGCAGACGCTTGACATCCCCAAAGGTGAAGGGGCTCCAAAGGATGACGTCCAAAAAGAATTTGCCGGGGAGGATTTGTCGGAAAAAACAGCCTCCACTGCTGTGGGTGAAGACACGATGACGGTCGCAGTCCCTGAACCTGTGAAAGAGAAAGCAACTGATATTGAGGTCAAAGAGGCTCCCGAACCTGAATCTGCTGCAAATGCATCACCGATTTCGGATGATGTTTCTTTAGCACCGGAAAAGCAGACGCTTGACATCCCCAAGGTTGAAGAGGCTCCAAAGGATGACGTCCAAAAAGAGTTTGCCGGGGAGGAATTGTCGGAAAAAGCAGGGCCTGCTGCTGTGGGTGAAGAAACGTTGACGGCCGCCGTGCCTGAACCCCGGGGGAAGAAGGTGGCCGAAACTGAGGTCAAACCCTCCTTGACCCAATCGGAAAAGGAACAAATAACGTCTGAAGAAAATATTAATCAACAAAAAAACGAATTGAATCGACTGAAATCCTTTTTAGACGAATATTGCCAAGCCTATACAAATAAAGATCTCGACAAATTTATAACGTTTTTTACTTCGGATGCCATTGAAAACAACAAGCCTTTTCATGAACTGTTGCCGGACTACCGCAAAAATATGGAGAGCAGGGAATCTCTTACGTACCGGATTGAACTTATGTCCTATTCCAAACAGACCCCCAGCGGGAACCTTTTGATACGGGGTAGATTTTTCAACCGTTACCAATCGCGAGAAGGGGTTTGGAAAGAAAGCAACGGCAGTATTCTCATGGAGCTTTTAGAGAACGGAGATTCATTTTTGGTTAAGCAGCTTAATTATCGAGATTAGACTGAATCCTTACCGAACCGATTGTCTTTACAGTTTTATATGTTCGAGAAAAACCTTTCGTTTAAGCGTGATCCTGGCTGTCTTTTCAAACTGCTCGGTGATATCTGAAACAAAAAGCCTAAACTCGTCTTTTTTTCCCAGCAAATGGTCAACTTCAGGGTGTGTATCCAAAAAAGATTTAACCTTTTCAGCAACTGCAATCGAAGAGTCTATGATGATTACTTTTTTCCCGATTTTTCTTTGGATCTGATCTTTTAATAACGGATAATGGGTGCATCCGAGAATAAGCGTATCTATTTGTCTGACTCTTAAAGGATGCAGATATTTTTTAATGATCATCATGGTTTCGGGTTTTTTTAGCCATCCTTCTTCCACCAAAGGGACCAGGAGCGGACAGGCAACGGAATAGACTTTTGCCGCCGGTTTCAATGCCTTGATTTTTTTTTCGTAAATGCCACTTTTGATCGTCGCTCGTGTTCCGATGACCCCAACGGCCAAGTTTCCAGAACGGTTAACTGCTTGTTTAGTTGCCGGCGTTACCACTTCGAATATCGGAATATCGAAAGTTTCAGCCACACGATGAGAAGCGACACTTGAGGCGGTATTGCAAGCCATGACAACAATTTTTGCGCCGTTTTTTAAAAGAAATTCAATGTTTTCAAGAGAATAACTTATAACGGTTTCAGCGCTTTTGGTTCCGTATGGTGTTCGCGCCGTATCACCAAAATAGACAATGTCATAGCCGGAAAGCCGCTCCATCAGAGATCTGACAACGGTAAGCCCACCGATTCCTGAATCGAATACCCCTATCATATAATCCTTTTTATTGATTTTTGATGATATGCACTTATATTTGTTAAAATAAAAAACACAAAAATTACAATTGACGGCCTAATGTATCCTATCCAACAACCCATAACCGAGACTAAAACAGAGGAACCCTTATGGATTCGCAAAACCAGACCCCGGCCATGAACCAGGAAATTTTCACTTTGGACCTACCGGTGGAGACGGTTTCAGTATACCTGATATGCTGTAACCTCTCGGACAATAACACGGTAATCTCTACGAAGAATCTATCCAGCATGTGGAACGGTACTGAGACATTGCTAATTGAAGGCTTGAAAGACCTTGAAGAAAGGAATATTCTTCGCAAGATAATCTCTGACGGGGAGGAAAAAAATATTTATCAGCTATCAGATGTAAAAGATTGGAAGTTATCATAAATTTCTTGAAAGTTCTTCAGCCACTCTTTTTTTTATTATTCTGTTGGGCACATCCGTTCGAATACCAGGACATAGCGAAGCCATGATGGACCAGTTGATGGTATCAACAAGTATACTTTCTATAAAAGGCCATGTTTTACACATGCGGGGTTTAACAGAATGAATGGTACACAGACCGTCCCAGAATATGCAGTACATATCCCCGGCCTGTGCAAGAATCCTCTTCCCCCCTGAAATCTGACAGTAATTCTCAACAAATGTATCAGGATCCGTATGAATGTGAGCGGCTATCGTTTCGATTTCTTTTTCGGTGATAAAAGTCCCTCCGTATCCCTTACAGCAATCGCCACATTTTTTACATTTAAAAATATCTTCTGATTTTAAATTGTTATATGGCATGCCGAGTCTCCATTGCTTTTTTCAGGGTAAGCTGGTCAACATATTTCAGGTCACCGCCAATGGGGACCCCCGATGCAATTCGAGTTGTTTTGACCGCATGATTTTCCAGTTGTTCTGCAATGTAAGCGGCTGTGGTCTCCCCTTCAATATTTGTGCTTGTGGCAAGAACGACTTCTTTGATCTTTCCTTGGGAAATCCTTGTGACAAGTTCTTTAATCCTGATGTTATCGTGCCCAATACCTTCCATTGGAGAGAGCGCGCCCTCTAAAATATGATAAAGTCCTTTAAAGGAACCAGATTTTTCAATTGCCACCATATCGGCCGGTTGCTCGACAACACACAAAATTGAAGCTGTTCTTGCCGGGTTACTGCAAATATTACAGATAGCCGTGTCGCTGAGCGCAAAACACATGGAACAGTGTCTTACTTTTTCCTTGATCTCGATAATGCTTTGAGAAAGCTGTTCAGCCTCCCTGCGAGGCGCACGAAGTATGTGCATCGCAAGCCGCTCAGCGGTTTTTTCCCCGACCCCCGGCAGTCTTGAAAGGTTTTTGATCAATCTCAAAACAGTTGCTGGATAATGACTCATATTATTAGTA
>PKTV01000183.1 GCA_002868985.1 Desulfobacteraceae bacterium
AGGCGTTGCCGTCAACACCGCCGGCAGAATTTTTGTCAGTGACAGTTATATGGGGGTTATTCAGGTTTTCGACGCCTCGGGCAATTTTTACGCCGTGGTCGGTGACGCGAAACAACATGCAGCAAAAAAGTTCAAAACACCGGCCGGCATATTCATTGACCGAAATAACAGACTGTATGTGGTTGAGATGTTTGCAAACAAGGTCAGCGTGTATCTGATTCAAGGCGATACCGAATGAAATTAGTAACTATTCAGCCACTAAGACACGAAGACACAAAGAAAATGGGTAATAAGAAGATTATTAAAAGAATAATTATATAATCTTGGTGTCTTGGTGACTTGGTGGCGAAATACTTAAATGGGTACGATGAAAAAAATCGCATATCTAAATATATTTTTATTCTTGGCATTTTTTACATTCAACGCCCCCTTTGCAGCCGTCGAAGCCCCAAAAAACCCAAATTCGGCCAAAGAGTGTGCCATCTGTCATTATCGCTGGATCGACACTTTTTTTTTAGAAGGCAAGGGGACGGACCTGGTGCCGTATCATTCGGAAAAGGTTGCGGCGACCCCTGAAATGTGCTTTTCCTGCCACGACGGCAGCGTTAAGGATTCCAGGACGAAGCGGGATAAAGATTACGGGCACAAAACAAACGTGACGCCGCCGGCCAACATGAAGATACCGGAGATATTCCCGCTGGATGAAACCGGGAAGGTCCATTGCGCCACATGCCACACCGCTCATGGCGTTCCGAGTGGTGGAGACACCCACGAAACCATCTTCATGAGAACATCCAACAAGAACTCGGCCATGTGCACCATGTGTCACACCAATAAAGTTGGTGGCCAGAATTCCGGGAATCATCCCCTGGACAGCATGAAACAACAGATACCCGTTAAACTTGTTTTACAGGGGGCGGTCACAGGGAATCCCAAGAACCGGGTTATTTGCGAAACCTGTCATGCGGCTCACGGGGCAAGAGGAAATAAACTTACCATCGTTGACAACAAAAATTCAGAACTATGTGTGACTTGCCATAATAACCAAAAAAGCCTCCTTACCACCAAGCACGATTTGCAGGCATCATTTCCCGATGAAAAAAATATAAAGCAGCAGCGGCCCGTGGAATCAGGGCCCTGCGGGGTCTGCCACATCCCCCATAATTCACCAAACAAACGACTGTGGGCCAGACAGCTTCCCCCGGGAAAAGCGTCAAGGTCACGGTTCTGCCTGAGCTGTCACCTGAAAGGGAAGGTGGCTGAAAAAGTGACGATCACGGGCACTTCACATCCATTGAATGTGAACCCTTTTGAAAAGATTCAGGCACTGGCCGCGTCCGGGAAAAAATTGACGCTTCCGCTGTTTGACACTCAAGGGGCCCCGGATAACAACGGAAATATGACCTGTGCGACCTGCCATGATCCCCACGGATCAAAAGCGGATTCAGCGACGGCGGGGTCGGCGGGAAATATTGATTCAGATACGTCGATGTCCTTTCTGCGAAAGCGACAGCAGGATATGTGCGGAGAGTGTCATCTCGATAAAAATTTAGTGATCAACTCCAAGCATGATATGAGCAAGATGGCGCCAGATACCAGAAACATCTTAAACCGAACACCTTCGGAATCGGGATTGTGCGGGAGCTGTCATCTGGTCCACAAAGGACAGGGCGCATTCCTGTGGGCCCGTGAACTAAAGACTCCGGACAAAAACATTGTCCAGGATATCTGCAACAGCTGTCACAATGAAAAGGGCATGGCCGCCAAAAAGGTCATCAAAGACTATTCACACCCGGTCAACGTATCCCCTGTTGAGAAAGGTCTTTCCACTACCCTGCCCCTTTTTGACAAAGATGGTAAAACGTCGAAAAAGGGGATGATGACTTGTCTGACCTGTCATGATCCCCACCGTTGGGATCCAGTGAAAAGCATGGGTTCAGATCAAAATGATATCAAAGGAAACACCCGGAACAGTTTTTTAAGGCTGCAGACATCACCGGCTCCCAAACTGTGTGAGAACTGTCACCCGGACAAAGCCTATGTTGAAAAAACCGATCATGACCTTACGGTTACGGCGCCCGATTACACGAACATCATCAATCAAACACCTGCTGAATCGGGCGTTTGCGGTGTCTGTCATCTGGTCCACAACAGTGAAAACTGGGCTCGGCTTTGGGCCCAG
>PKTV01000274.1 GCA_002868985.1 Desulfobacteraceae bacterium
TCTGAATTCTCCCGGCGATAGGTTTCAATGGAAAGATTGCCGATGTATTCCGGTAGTTCGTTTACGGTTATTTCCGGACCGTTCGCCAGGGCGACGGCCCGTTCAATGACATTTTCCAGTTCTCTGATATTCCCCGGCCAACCGTATTGACAGAGCAATTCCATGGATTCTTTTTTGATATTTTGGACATCTTTGTTCATGGCTTTACTTTTTTGAGACAGAAAGTGATGTGCCAGAAGCGGTATGTCACCGTGCCGTTCGGTCAGAGACGGAAGTTTTATGGTAATGACATTCAGACGGTAAAACAGATCCTGTCGGAAGTTGCCTTTTTCCACATCCTCTTTGAGATCGCGATGGGTGGCGGCGATAAAGCGTACATCCACGGGACCAGGTGTCTCGCCGCCCACCGGCAAAACCTCTTTTTCCTGTATGACGCGCAATAGCTTCACCTGCATACTCAGCGGCATATCTCCGATTTCATCCAGAAAAACCGTTCCGCCGTCGGCCACTTTGATCAGGCCTGCCTTTGCCTTTGTAGCGCCGGTAAATGCATCCTTTTCATGTCCGAACAGCTCATTGGCCATTAACTCCTCTGTAAATGAACCGCAGTTAAAGGCAATGAATTCTTTTTCAGAACGGGAACTAAACTGGTGGATGGATCGAGCGACCAGTTCCTTGCCGGTGCCGCTTTCACCGAGAATCAGGACATTGATGTCCGAAGGCGCAATCTGGTGGATGGTTTTCTGAATATCCATCATGACCGCGCTCTGTCCGACAATGTCGGAAATTTTCCGCTGTTTTTTGAGTATTTCTTTCAGTTCAATGTTTTCAAGTCGAAGCCGCCGTTTTAACAGCGCCTGTTTGGTAATCTGGCGAACTTCTTCAATCTTATAGGGCTTGGCGACATAATAGTAGGCGCCGTCATGCATGGCCTGAACCGACGTTTCAATGGTGGCATAGCCGGTGATCATAATGATTTCCGTGTAAGGCTGCAGTTCTTTTGTCTTATGCAACACCTGCATGCCGTCCACTTTCTCCATCTTCAGATCGGTGATCACCAAATCGAAGCTCTTTGAGTGAAGCAAATCGATGGCTTTGCTTCCGTCGGCTGCGGAAACGACATCGTAACCGGTTTTCATCAGAATATGCTCGAGATTCTTTCGTGCAATATCCTCGTCTTCAACAATAAGAATAACCTCTTTCTTTTTTTCCACGATGATCCTTCTATAATTCCAGTTGCTCAGGCTGATGAAACGGCAGGAAACAAGTAAATGTCGTTCCTTTTCCGACTTCGCTGGAAACGGATATATTGCCGCTATGTTGTTCTATGATGCCGTAAGTGATGGAAAGTCCCAGCCCTGAACCCTTGCCGACTTCTTTTGTAGTGAAAAAAGGGTCAAAAATCTTTGTGATGATATTTTGAGGAATCCCTTCACCGGTGTCTGTCACCTTAAAAAAAAATCCATCTTTCTCAAATGCGTTATAGGCACGGATGGTAATTTCTCCACCGTCTTTCATCGCGTGGACGGCATTTGTAATAAGATTGATTATTACGCTTCTAATACGCAGACCAACAGTGGCCTGTATGTTATCAGGCACCTCCATTTTAAAACGGATATTATCCGGGGTCTCCGATTTGACATGTTTAATTGCACTGTTAACCAGATCCAGAAAATTTATCTGTTTTAGGGTCAGGGTCCTTTCTCTGGCGAATTCCAAAAGTGAACGAACGATTTCCTTTCCCCTTTCCACTTCTTTCTCGGCACCGACCAACAGTTCTTTTTTATATTCCAGGTCATCTTCTTCTATTTCTTCAATGAGAATTTGAATCGATGTGGATATATTATTGAGAGGATTGTTCAATTCATGGGCCACCCCGGAGGTCAGTCTCCCCAAAGAAGCCAGCTTCTGAGCCTGTATAAGCTGTTTGCTCCTTTTGTTCAGCTCATCTATCATGTTATTGAGGCTGACCACCAGTGATTCAAATTCATCGCCGGTTTTTATTTCCGGCATATTCTCAAAATCTCCGCTGGCGATTTTGGTAATGGCGTTTTCGATGGTCTTTAACGGACGATTAACATTAAAGACCAAAAAAAGGGCAATCAAAACCGAAAGGATAAATACAGGTATCAGCGCCAAAAAATGAATGGTCTGTGATTTTCCGATCAGGTCCCGTGTAA
>PKTV01000085.1 GCA_002868985.1 Desulfobacteraceae bacterium
ACACCGTAAGCATATCCACTGTCTGTAAAGACCCGTACCGGAAGATTCGAATTTTTTACAGCCATAAGACCCGATCGGATGGCTTCGAGTTCTGCCATGTTGTTGGTGGTAATACCGATATATCTCGATATCTCTTTTTCGTGTTTGCCAAAGCATAAGACTACGCCGATTCCCGACGGACCGGGGTTTCCTGAAGATGCGCCGTCTGTGTAGAGATTTATGGCATTATCACAAGATGTTTCAATCAAAACTCCCGTATCGGAAATTGTTTTCGTATCTTTTTGTTTTGACGATTTTTGGGTTGATTTTTTTCCTTTTTCGGTTTTTTCCGTCTTTTGTAAAGAATCGATGGGCGTTATATTTTTAGAAAGGACCCAGTATTCGTAATCCTGATCAAGCTGATATCTGATCAGCACCTTACCGTTTTTGGTAACAGGTTTTTGATCCTGATCTGTTGCCAGCCAGACTTTATTTTTTTTGAAAACCATCCGTTTCCAGTTAATGTTGTCATCTGCCATTGGTCACCGAATTTCAGGTTTCAGGTGTCCCCGATAAATCGGGATTTCAGTTTCACTCCAACAGGCAAAAATCAGGTTTCAGGTGTCAGATTTCAGGACTCGGGATGTATTTACTCATTTCCGGTTTTAACTTTTGACCCCTGGTCCCTATCATTTAAGTATAAAGATGAAATTTTTTGCTTGTTTCCGCGAACGCTTTTAGATCTTTAATCCATGATTTTTCTATAGCGTATATATCATCTAAGCTTTCGATACGCTGTCGTATTTTTTTATCCCCAATGATAAGGTCTATGGGTAGTTTTTCAAATTCATATTCATACGGTGTTCGTTTCCATTGAAACATATTGCTGTGATGAAAGATTACGGCATGGAGGAGTTTAAGCGCCGTGATATATGGCTTGAATTCATATGGATCTGTTATGTGGATTTGAAATCCATTACATGCCTTGCCACTCCATTTGTTGAATGTCGGTTCAAATACAACCGGTCTAAGTTTGATGCCAGGGAGTTCGTTTTCACCCATCGTCGACAGCAAGCGTTTTGTATTAAAAAACGGGGCGCCGAATATTTCAAATGGAAGGGTGATGCCTCTGCCTTCTGATACATTGGTTCCTTCCCACAATACTTGTCCGGGATAAACCAAAGCAGTTACAGGTGATGGCATGTTGGGTGATGGTGGAATCCATGGAAGACCCGTGTCTGTGAAGAACATATCTCTTTTCCAGCCTTGCATGGGGATGACATCAAGATCACATCCGATACCGAAATCATTGTTAAATAAAAGGGAAAGTTCGCCTATGGTCAGTCCGTGGCGCATGGGAATGGGGTATCTTCCGACAAATGAGGCGCATTCAGGTGTCAAAAGATTCCCTTCTATCATTCGACCATTTACAGGATTCGGCCGATCGAGGACAACAACTTTTTTGCCGAACTTTTTTGCGGCTTCAAGGCAATACGACATGGTATAAATAAAGGTGTAAACACGTGTGCCGACATCCTGCAGATCGATGAGAAGGATATCGATGGGGTCTAACATTTTTTTATCAGGGATGCGTGTTTTACCATAAAGACTAAAAACAGGAATTTGAAAGGTGGGGTGAATCGTATCATCCGACTCGATCATGTTGTCTTGTTTTTCCGAAAAAAAACCATGCTGAGGCGAGTACAATGCCTTAAGTTGATCCGGAAATCTCCGATGAATCAGTTCGCTGGCATGACAAAAATTTGGGTCAACCGATGCAGGATTGCACAGAAGTCCGATTCGATTCCTGAATATCCATTTTGGAGGAGATGCTATAAAATTTTCAAGACCTGTTTGAACGCGTGACATATCTCAATATCCAGATTATGGTTTGTTCTCTTAAATTTCTATTTTTACATATAAAAATTAATTGATGTCAAGTTGAATCTCCGGTGCGGTTTGCAGGGGGAAGGATTCGATCTTGATGCCTCTCGCAGTGAAACGAGGATCCCGTTGTTGAGGAAATCCGGAGCATCATCGACTTTCGATTATACAAGGGTAAAAAGGAAACTAAAATATATTGATTTCATGTTTGAATCTGATATACATATTATCAAATTGCGGTTAGATGACCGGCTGACATGTCTAAATACCCATATTACCATCAATAGTTTCAAAATTCGATATTAATGAGACGGA
>PKTV01000185.1 GCA_002868985.1 Desulfobacteraceae bacterium
GGGCGTTACTAACCCAAGACCCGTGATAACCACCCGTTTACTCAATAAGCCTCCTAAACAACCGGCAGGTTCGTTCCGGTTTTATAAAGGTCTCATCTTAAATGACAATATTAGTGCTTGGCAATGTAATCGAAGGCGTCTTTAACCGTTATCAGTTTTTCCGCTTCTTCATCAGGAATATCAATATCGAACTCTTCTTCCATGGACATGATCAACTCTACAAGGTCGAGTGAGTCTGCACCTAAATCATCCACAAAAGACGCTTCCGGAACAATCTCTTCGAGATCAACACTTAGCTTTTCTGCAATTATCTTTTTTACTTTATCCTCAATAGACATTCAGTGTACCTCCTTTAATAAATATCATATATACATTCCACCGCTAACATGAATTACCTGGCCTGTGATGTAAGATGCACTTTCGGAAGCCAGAAAAGCAACTGCAGCAGCAATATCTTCGGGATATCCCGCACGTCCCAGTGGGACCTGGCTCAGCATTGCATTCCTTGCTTTTTCCGAAAGCGCCGCCGTCATGTCTGTTTCTATAAAACCCGGGGCAATTGCATTGACAGTAATACCCCGGGATGCAAGCTCTTTTGCGGCTGTTTTTGTGAGCCCGATTAAGCCCGCCTTCGACGCCGAATAATTCGCCTGTCCCGCATTGCCGGTGACGCCTACAACCGACGCCATATTAATAATACGGCCATAACGCTGTTGCATCATGACTTTGGCAGCAATTTTTGTGCAAGTGAATGCACCTTTTAGGTTTATATTCAAGACCGCATCCCAGTCCTGTTCTTTCATGCGGACCAGAAGCCCATCTTTGGTGATACCGGCATTGTTTATCAGAACATCAATTCGTCCGGTTTTGTCGATGATTTCTTTAAAAAAGTCTATCACCTCATTTTCTTTCGCAATGTTAACACTTTTGCTTGAGGCAGAACCTTGTGCATCGGCAACAAGCTTTTCGGTTTCAGCAGCAGCGGCAGCTTCGGCATCGGGATCACTTGGAGAAAAATAGTTAAAATAGATGCTGGTGTCTGGTGCTGCCAATGCGATACAAATAGCCCTGCCAATACCCCTCGACCCCCCCGTAACGACAACAATACGTTCTTTTTGTTCCGTCATGATTACCTCGCAAACAGTATGTCTGCAACCAGATCCATATCATTTATGATATTTTGACTGCTGCAAACCAGTTGGTTATAGGAATGGGTTTCCATAAAATCATGGGCCGCCTTTTGATCAAATACACCACAGCCCAACAGTATTTTAAGCGCATTTTGGGAAACAAGTTGCGCGACTTCGTCGGCAAAAATTCTCGATACGGCGTTGAACTTTTCGGCTTCCGGACCACCGTCTTTTGAAAGAGCGACGGCTTTGCGTGCCAAGCTTGCGCCAACTTCTACATGTGTCATCATATCTGCCAGCAAGAACATGACATGTTGTTTCCGGGTCAGCCGGTTGTCATGAACCAACATAATGGTATCATTTAAAACTCCGGCTGCAAGACCGTAGAGCAGACATCCGGCATCGTTTATTGCGCTATCCAGCGTTTCCATTTCCTTCAAAATGGCTTGATAATAATTGCCTTTTGACTTGCGCGTTTCTTTCCATCGAAACGTGCTGATGATGCTCTGTTGAATTTCGCTCGTCCCTTCATAGATACAGGTGATCTTGACATCGCGTTTGATCTTCTCCACCTCAAACTCGGTGATATATCCATACCCGCCAAGGGCCTGGATCGCATCATTCGCAGCCTTGTCGGCAGATTCCGTGGCAAACAGCTTGGCAATGGAGCCTTCCACATGAAGATCAGATTCACCCGAATCAATTCTGAGGGCAATTTCGTTCATATATGCCCTTGCAGCTTCAAATCTTACGGCATGAGGCACGACCAGTTTGTGGGTGTAACCCTGTTTCTCTGAAAGTGGAGATCCGAATTGTATGCGTTCTTTGGCATACGGGATGACGATTTCAATTGCCGCTTCGCCGGCGCCCAGCCCCATGGCGGCCACCATCAGCCGGGTATAACCAAAAACCTTACCTGCATGCTTCATACCCATACCCGGGACACCCCCGACGAGATTGTCAGCCGGAACAAAAACATCCGTGAAAGATAGTGGAGAGGTGTTCGAAGCCCGGATGCCGTGTTTTTCTTCCCCCTTGCCCTGAACAA
>PKTV01000010.1 GCA_002868985.1 Desulfobacteraceae bacterium
GCATGGTCTCCGGTAAAGTGGATATCGGCATCCTCAATCCGTTTTGCAACCTCACGATACACATCCGAATAGGCGATGGCCACTTCGAGTCCTTTTCCCATGCCGGCTGCACAGCTGTTGACTTCCACATCCTTGCCTGAAGAAATGGCCTTGGTACACGCAGGACAGTGAATCGATTTCATGGAGCGGATAATTTTTTCAAGCGGCACACCGGCCCTAAGACAGTAAGACAGAAGTATGCCCATTGCCTTGGTGTTGGCCGCACAGCCGCCACCCACGGTTCTGATAAAAATTTCAACAACGCCGTCTTTATCAAAATGGGGGTCCACATAGAGTTTGCCGCAGGCGGTTTTCATTTTTAGGCTCGGGCCGGTAGTTGCCCTGGGCCGATGCTTGAGTTCTCCACGACCCAACGCCTCCTCCGCTTTTTCGGTTTCAATCACTTCCTCTCGGATCATCAAGGCCTGAACATCCCGGGAGCCGTCCCTGTAAAATGTGATCCCTTTACAGTCCATCTCCCATGCCTTGAAGAAGGCTTTGGAAATCTCGAATTTATCCGTATCATATGGGGCGTTGATTGTCTTTGACACACCGGAGTCCACGCCGTTGGTCTGAAATGCCGCCTGAACCATAATGTGCTCCTCAATAGAGATATCTTTTGTGGTAACGAAAAATTCAGGCAATGACTCGGTTTTTTTCTTATTATACCACTCCCCCACCACGGCAGGAACGATGTCAAGATTTTCACCTTCCAGACACGCCTTGGTATAATTGAATGCAAAGTTCGGTTCACAACCGGATGAGCAGTTCGCGATCAAGGAGAGCGTACCTGTAGGGGCCACGGTGGTCAGGGTGCCGTTGCGTCGTTTTGGACCGGAAAGCGAATATTCTTCATAGGCCGGCGCCACACCTTTTTCTTTGCCCAACGCAACGGAAGTCTCATTGGCCACGGTATAAATGTCGGTCATGATGTTTTTTGCCACCTCGATACATTCGCCGGATCCATAACGGATATGAAGTTTGATGCACATATCGGCAAAACCCATGATCCCCAATCCGATCTGTCTGGTGGTTAAGGTCATTTTTTCGATTTCTGTAATGGGATAATTGTTCACAGAGATGACCGAATCAAGAAAACGTACGGCCGTCTTCACGGTTTGGCGCAGTTTCTCCCAGTCAATTTCTGCACCGCCTTCGACCCAATCCCCTCGAATCATCTGAGAAAGGTTGATGGATCCAAGGTTACATGAGCAATAGGGCAAAAGCGGCTGCTCCCCGCATGGATTTGTCGCCTCGATTTCACCCATAGGTTGCAACGGATTATTCCTGTTGATGGTATCCAAAAACACGATACCCGGCTCTCCGTTTTCCCAAGCACCATCCACAATTTTTTCCCACAACGCAGATGCTAAAATCGTTTCGTATACGTTTCCGGCAAAAACCAGATCATAATCGTCGTCATTTTTAACGGCGTTCATAAATGCATCCGTGACCCCCACCGACAAATTGAAATTTTTCAGCGTCCCTTCTATGGCCTTGGCAGCCAAAAAGTTTTCAATATCCGGATGATCCACCCGCAAAATCCCCATATTTGCGCCTTGGCGGGTTCCTCCCTGTTTGATAATATCACCGATGGTAAAATCGAATATTTCCATAAAGGAGAGGGGTCCGGAAGCGATGCCCCCGGTAGATTGGATGCGGTTGCCTTTGGGGCGAATGTTTGAAAAACTCATTCCGGTTCCGCCGCCGTATGCCTGAACATCCACGGCATCGGAAAGGGTTTTAAAGATGCTCCGACGACTGTCCTCCAAGGGGAGGACAAAGCAGGCACTTCCGCAGCCTTCGTTCCTTCCAAAGTTTCGCAGAGTGGGGCTGTTGGGCAAAAAATCAAGATTCAGCATCATGTCTTTATATTTTTTCCCCCATTTTCCACGATCTTTTGATCGTGGTTCATCCCCCGCCACTTTACCTGCCACCCGCTCACACAATTGTTCCCAGGTTTCACCGGGTGCAAAGTATCTTTTTTTTAATATTTTGAGGGCATTTTTTGAAACTTTCATTTTTTATCTCCAAAACGTTAGGGTCGCGGCAAGAAATAATTCCACAAGATTGCGCCGGATTTTGGTTTGTCTACAAGGCACATCCGCCGGTGCATATCAGGATATGTGCCGGTGGA
>PKTV01000494.1 GCA_002868985.1 Desulfobacteraceae bacterium
CGAATATCAACCTTCCGAATTAATGTGATACCCAAAAGGTATCAAAGGTTTTGAAAATACCGATTTCCATGGTATACTCTCAATATACCACAGATAATGCCATACCTGATGTAAGGAATGGATATCTTAAAAACGATATAGGCTTGATATTTAAAGTTCGAGTTTGATATCTATTAAATTGTATAGATGAGATCATGTCAAATCTGTAATCAACTACATCACCCTGGAAAAAGATAAATACAATTGGGCTTATCGGAAGGCAATTCATCTGATGTAATTCTTTTTCGAAAACAAGGGGAAGTTTCAGAATGTTAAAAAAATTTGAAAAGATCATCATTGTTTCGCTGATCGTCATGATGGTCCTCGTAGTTTTAATATCCACCATTGAACTTGCTGTATTGATTATAAAAGATATCATCGAGCCGCCGCGATATTGGCTGGGAATCGAACAGCTGTTTGAAATATTTGGATTTTTTCTAATGCTGCTCATCGGTGTGGAACTGCTCGAAACCATAAAAGCTTACCTCTCTGAAAACGTGGTTCATTCAGAAATTGTTCTCGAAGTTGCGCTGATTGCAATCTCACGAAAGGTGATTACCCTGGATGTCAAGACATATGAGCCGTTGACGCTTCTGGGCATCGCGGCATTGATTGTTTCCATCGGGCTGGCATATTTTTTTATCAAGAAATGCCGTTCGAATATCGGGATGATCGGCGGTTCATCAGAACAGAAAGGTATCGACCATCAAGACGGCTGATTAAAAAATTACAGGCGATAATTTTAATATTAACGGAGCAGGAGGCGTTATGCGTTTTTTTGAGAATATCCTTTTATTTTACAATGATGAGTTTGCCGGGATAAAGGCAGAAGTTATCCGACTGGTTCGTAAAAATCAGGCAAGGCTGAAAATAATCGATGTTTTTGATAATTTCGACCAATATCTCGAGTTGCTGCCGCCATCAAGTTCCATTGACGAATTAAAAGAGGTGATTATTTCAGAGCGCCGCTTGGAAATTCTTGGTCATTTCGAAGCGGATCCGGACATTAGCAGCCAAATAACCGTAATTTTCAAATTCGGAAATCCGGTAGTAGAGGTTATCAAGGAGACAATCCGAGGCGGTCACGACCTGGTGATAAAGGCTGCCAGCGGGAACAAAACCTTTAAGGATTATCTTTTTGGAAATATCGCTGTCAAGCTGCTGCGAAAATGTCCTTGCCCCGTTCTTATCATCAAACCTTCCGAGGGGGTATCCTTTCAAAAAATACTAACCCCTGTTGATCCAAAGACCGTAAGGGAAGAAACTACTAAGACCAGTGAACATGAAGATCTCATCTGTAGAAAAGTGATGGATATTTCAATATTTATGGCGCGAATGGAAAACAGTCATCTGGATATTTTTCACTGCTGGTTTCTTCCGGGGGAAACATTACTGGCAAGCGGTCGAACCCGTATTGCTCCGGACAAGCTGAATCAAATGAAGATGCTGGCTGAAAAAATTCACACCCAGAGAATCAACACCCTTGCGGCGGAGTATGATCTGTCAGATATCCGTCATTCGGTAGTTGTCCGTAAAGGCGACCCCGGCGAGATGATCGTTGATTATGCGGATAAAAACGGAATTGACCTCATCGTCATGGGAACAATAGGTCGATCCGGCTTGGCAGGTCTACTGATCGGAAGCACTGCTGAAAAGTTGATCGACCGAGTCAATTGTTCGATTTTAGCGATAAAGCCGGCGAATTTTCAATCACCCATCACCATCAGATAAGTTCCACTGACCTGCCCTACTTATGTACCACCTTTCAAGTTAGAATTTGGGCAATATTTTCCTGTGAAGACGATAACCAAAAAGAATCAAGGTGTAAAGATATTATAGCTTCCGGTGCCGGTGGGCGATAGCTGCTATCGATCAACAGGTCTGTCCCATTCAAATATTCTGTTTTGTAAGATGATTTCTGCAAGAGATATAAATTGCGGATCACCAATGAAAAAAACACGAATCTGACAGTTTACAATAGTGTGGATTTCTCCAACATACATAGCAAGCAGTTGGATTTGAGATACCTGCAATTTCTTCCTAATATCAAGCACCTGATTTTTTGGTGATACTATAATACAATATCACCAAACAACAGTTGTGGCGTTTACTGCTATTGATCACCGGATCTTTAA
>PKTV01000440.1 GCA_002868985.1 Desulfobacteraceae bacterium
AGATGAGTCTAAAATCAATTTCTAAAGGTTTTCTGCTTCCGATACTCGTTATTTTCTTTTCCTCCAAAACGCGCAATAAATTGATCTGCATTTTGGGGCTTATTTCTCCAATTTCATCCAGAAAGAGGGTGCCCCCGGAAACAACCTCCAAAAAACCTTTACGAGCACGAGTGGCACCGGTGAATACCCCTTTTTGATGCCCAAAAAGTTCGCTTTCTAAAAGAGATTCCGGCATCGCACCGCAGTTTATGGCGATAAAAGGAAGATGCGATCGAAGGCTTTCAGCGTGAATGGCTTTTGCAACCAGCTCTTTGCCGGTACCGGTTTCTCCGACGAGCAAAATAGAAGTATCGCTCTGGGCAACCTCTGGAATTAAATTGAAAACCTTCTCCATTTCCTGGGAATGTCCGATAATGTTATCGAAACGGGTGATTTTCTCCAAATGTCCTTTTAGATAGTTGTATTGTGATACGAGTCTCTTTTGAACGGATATCCGTTCCATGACAAGAGAAATTTGATCCGGTTTAAACGGCTTTAGCAGATAGTCAGTGGCGCCGATTCGCATGGCGCTGACGGCCGACTCAATGGATCCATACGCCGTTATAATGACCACCAGCGTATCCGGGTAATCCGTTTTTATTTTTTCCAGCAGTTCTATGCCGTCCATCCCGGGCATCTTGATATCGACGAAAAGAAGCTGAAAAGGATATGTTTCCAGCTTCTCCAAAGCTTCAAAGCCCGATGAAGCGGTTTCTACTACATGGCCGTATTTTTTAAACCAGTGGAAAAGAGATTCCCTGACGATTGCCTCATCATCCACGACCATGATACTCATCTTTTTATCCATGGTATTCCTCCGTCGCATACAACCCGCTCAATTTCTCATGAAGAATTATCTGCCTTTTAGTACATAAGGATTCGTAAATAGTTACAAGGCAGGAAACTCCAAGACAAATGAACTTCCTTCTCCCACCTTGCTGTTTATCTTAATGTTTCCTTTATGATTTTTGGTGACGCCATAGGCAATGGATAATCCAAGTCCGGTCCCTTTTCCTTCTCCCTTTGTGGTAAAAAAAGGATCAAAAATGTGTTCAAGATTTTCCTTGGAGATTCCATATCCGGTGTCCCGGACCTCTACTCGAACATTTTTTTTGTCGCGTTTCAGGGTGGAAATTATCCGTAATTGTCCACCGCCCGGCATGGCTTCAATAGCATTAAAAATCAGGTTGAGAAAACACTGCTGCAACTCTCGCTCATCACCCTGTATCATTAAAAGCCCCGGATGTAGACGGGTAGTCAGATCGACATTTCGAAGTTCCATTTTATGTCTCGTCAGGGAAAGGACGGCCTCAAGGACTTCGTTAAGATCTATTTCCTTGTATTCTCTGGGACTTTCACGGGCAAACGAAAGAAGACCGGAAATAATGTTACCGCAACGTTCCAGTTCTTTAGACATAAAAGAAAGGTGTTTGTTGAACTGTTCCAGATCTTTTTGGCTCGGTTTGCCTTCGGCAAGTATCTCCTGCATTAAATCGCTGAACGTCAATAACCCTTGAATGGGATTGTTGATTTCGTGTGAACAACTGGCAGCCAGTTTTCCCAAAGAGATCATCCGGTCTTCCTGAACCAGTTTTTGAAGGTCAGATTTCAATTCTTTAACTCGCTTATCCCAACGGTATGACAGTTGCTCTGTGATGTCTCTCCAAACTTCAATGATTTGGTAAATTTTGCCGTCTTGATCCCTTAAAGGGTAAGTAACCAAATTACAAAATTTGAAATGACCTCCCGGCTCGGGATGCTCGTGAATAACATGAGCGGATCTTCCGGTTCTCAAGGTTTCCACTAAGGGGCATTTCATATCAGGACGCGAACTCGAACATGGAACACCATAGCCATGGGAAATTTCGTAACAGTATTTTCCAATGACTTCTTCTTTAGATTTATTCACGGCTTTCAAGTATGGATCATTTGTTTCAACGATTTCAAAATCTGTATTTAAAATAACAATGGCAGCCGTGCTTTGCTGGATGAGAAAGTCGGAAAAATTTTTTTCAAAGACCAACTGTTCTTCTGCAGATCTAAGGCGCTGATCGACCTCAAAGAGTTTCCGCATCAATCTTCCGATGTTATGCTCCAAGACCCCGACTCCAGTAGGTCTGAGACGGATGATCTC
>PKTV01000331.1 GCA_002868985.1 Desulfobacteraceae bacterium
AATAAGGTGCACAATTGCAGAAAGTTTGGCAGGGGGCAAATTTACTTTAAGATCCAGCTGTATGGATGCAGATGCAGATTTTTTATCCTCGACAAAAAGTGATTCTTTGGGGGTAACGATAAACACTCGGGAAGTTTTTACTTCTTTAAACTGGTTGATGGTTCTGGCCAGTTCGCCCTGAAGAGCCCTCCTATAATTGAGTTCCTGTACAAATTTTGTGGTTTTAAAATCTGTATTATCGAAAATTTCAAAACCTACATTGCCGCCGTTGGGAATGCCGTCTCCTGCCATGGAGAGACGCAACTCGTAAACCTTTTCTTCGGGAACCAAAATTATCGTCCCGTTGGCTTCAACTTTATAGGGGGTGTTCTTTTTTTTGAGTTCAGCGACAATAGCGTTGCCGTCACCTGGAGAAAGGTTACTGAACAGAATTTGATAATTTTCTTGATTTGCCCAGAAAAACATAAAAAGAAAGCCCGTTATCACAAGAACAATTACAAAAATCATACTGATCTTTTTAGAAAGGGGCAGTGAATTTATAAGTTTGAAAAATTGTCTAATTGGATCATTCATCCCTATGGTTTCCTTACGACGTACCTTTTTTCACACGTTTTTTCACGCTGGATTACTTATTAAATAATTTTGGCAAATTAATAAACGAAACAAACACTTTTAAATACGGAGCAGCTTCTTCTAAAAGTTCATATGAATTATTTCTTTATAGGCCTCTACGGCTTTGTTTCTTATTGAAAGAAGCAATCGCATGGAAATATCAGTCTTTTGAAGATTGATCATTGTCTCGTGAATGTCTTTTTTACCATTTAAAAGTTCCACTACAGACTTGTTTGAATTTTTATCTAGTTCATTAACACTATTAATGGCACCCTTTATAACCGTGCCAAATCCTTCGGTGGGCTTCTTGTTTACATTATTTATTTTGGGCACCGTAGCCTGCTGAAAATCTCTGATTCGTATATCATTCATGTCTTACCTCCCGATTTCAAGTGCTTTGATGACCATTTGTCTCGTCGCCTTAATGGCCGCTATGTTGGCCTCAAAGGCTCTTCGAGCCATCAGCATGTTTGTGGTTTCTACGATTAGATCAACATTTGGTTTAGATAGATATCCATCGCTATCAGCATCAGGATGGCTCGGATTATAGACTCTTTTAAACGGGGCTTGATCTTCGACGATTTCGTCAATTTGTACGCCTTTTACACTAGAGTTAAACATTTCATTAAAGTCTTGATCCATCTCCTTTGTTCTCATCACGACCATTTTTCTCCGATAAGGTCCCCCTTTATCTGTACGCGTCGTCTCTATATTAGCAAGATTGCTTGCGATGATATCCATTCTTTTTCTCTGTACAGAAAGACCAGAGGCGCTGGTTTCAAGAGATTTTAGAAAATTCATCTTATCACCCTCCTTATCTAATAACTTCTTTAAGCAAGTTCATTTTTCTTAAAAGTGCTTCAACAGCCGTCCTGTATACTAAATTATTTTCCGTCAGTTTGGTCATCTCACTGTCAATATCTGCCCAGTTATATCCATTCCATTCCCCCTGTTCTTCATAAGGTTCCACAATTTGATCGCCGTTCATCTGCATGCTGATGTGTCTCGGATCTGTCCTCGCCAAATCCGTTTTATGATTCGTTTCAATCGCTCTGTCCAACTCGCTTTTGAAATTTATATCTTTTGGCTTGTATCCTGGAGTATCCAAATTGCTGATATTACTTGTTATGACAGCATTTCTCTGTTGAGCGAGACCAATTGCTTTTTCAAGTGCATAAAATGTTTTTCCGAATGATAATTTGTCAGGCATGGTTTTTTCCTTTACACATCGGGATTACTTTCCAACAATCTTTTAAATTGAATAAATAAATATTAGCAATTTGCATGCCTTTTTTACTGTATTTCCATTTTTTTTCGATACTCGTTCATTTTATTTCTAAGTGTCCTTACGCTTATTCCCAAGATTTCAGCCGCATGGGTTCTGTTTCCATTGGTGTGGTCTAACGTATTCAAAATAACATTTTTTTCAATCTCTTTTAGAGAAACTGATGGAGCAATCGGTTGTGTTACAAAGTTGGGCTGTCTATCTTTCTCGGGTATAAAAAGGTCTTTATTGCTTATTAAATCCTCTTTACACATCGGGATTACTTTCCAACAATC
>PKTV01000540.1 GCA_002868985.1 Desulfobacteraceae bacterium
AGAGGTGGGAGATATGGTGGGCATGCCGGCCCGAACATAGATGGGCATGGCAGCAAGGGTAGCGGAGGAGCACAGGTGGCCAATAACCGCCACGATTGATTTATCCGCTGCGAATTTAGAGCCGACCGTGCCGGCCTCCTTAGGTGCGCAGAGGTCGTCGCCCCAGACAAGTTCGACCTTCTGACCGTTGATGCCCCCAGCGTCATTGATCTCTTTGAGCTTGAGGTTGACGCCGGCCTTTATGTTGTCACCGTATGCGGCTAGATCACCTGTGAAAGGCGATGCAACACCGATCCTGATCTTGCCAGCCACCGCGCTAGTACTTATGCCGAAGACCAATAGCAGAGCCAGGACCAGACTCACAAACAAAAGAGCTTGCTTATTCTTCATGATGATTTCTCCCTTCCCTAAGTGTTAATGTGTCACAACAACCCGAAAAAACATAGGTTTTAATGAAAAACTCTTGCTTTTTATAAAAAAAATAATAAGCAAAAGGCATCCAAGTGTCAAGCACAATTTCCAATCGTGATTATAGAGCATGGATTGTAAGATGTCACTTTCAATGAAAAAAGGGCTTTGGTTCCAAAACCCCAGAAATTGGGCGAGGTTATATAAAATTTGCTCATTGACAAGGCGCTTATCTTTCGGTATTTGATTTTTAATCGTCTGCATCATAGGTATCATTGTCAATGCATCCCTGATGTTTCACTATATTGTGATTCATCCGAATACAATGCACAATGTAAATTTTTCGTTTTAACCACTTTCAAAAAGGGAATTCTTGTCAAACAACCCTTTTCTTTTAAAATCCCACGGCTCAAGCCGGATGCGTCCAGCCAAGTGATGCGGTGCAAGCATTAACCACCAATCAAAGGTATTGAAAATGAAAAAAATCACATTTGCACTTGCCGTTTTACTGGTTCTAATGCCATTTGCTGAAGTCGACGCCAAAACGTACAAAATCTCGATCAGTCAATTCGTGGAACACCCAGCCTTGGATGCAGCGTTGAAAGGTTTCCAGGATTACATGAAAGAAAACGGTGTCGATGTTGATTACAATGTGCACAATGCCCAGGCCAATATGGCGACGGCCGGTCAGATTGGTACCCAAATCATGGGGGAAAAGCCGGACCTGATACTAGCTATTGCAACACCCAGCGCCCAGACCTGTGCTCAAGCCCTAAAAAAAGCCCCACATATGAAGAATACTCCCATGCTGTTCAGCGCTGTGACCGACCCTTTGGTTGCAGGGCTAGTCAAAGATCTTCAGCAGCCGGGTGGAAACATTACAGGTGTGTCGGATATGTTGCCCCTGGACCAACACATGGCGATGGTGAAAAAGTTTATCCCGAGCCTGAAAATACTCGGAGTTATGTACAATTCCGGGGAAGCAAACTCTAGAAGCTCGGTGAAACTCTTACGAAAAGTGAGCAAAGAAATGGGATTTGAGGTGGTTGATGCCACAGTATCCAAAACCAGCGAAGTATACCAAGCCGCCAAGAGTCTTGTAGGGCGGGTGGATGCTGTATTCATCCCCACAGACAACACAGTGGTAGAATCGCTTGAATCGGCTGTCAAGGTCTGTGTTGAAAATAACCTGCCCTTGTTTGGTTCCGATGTCGATTCGGTCAAAAGAGGTGCGGTGGCCGCCATGGGTTTTGATTACTACAAGCACGGCCGGCAAACCAGCGCCATGGCCCAGCGGATTCTTGGCGGGGCACGTCCGGCAAACACCCCCGTTGAAACCCAGGAGGAACTCAAACTTCATATCAATCAAAAATATGCAAATCTCATGGACACCAAAGTCCCCGACGAGCTGTTAAAAGCCGCGGACAAGGTATATGAGTAAACGACCAACTGCAAAAACCCCGCATGCGGGACACACGGACTCCTTCTTTTTACGGCCGAAAGCCGTAAAAAGAAGGAGACGGCACGTCACCATTGTTTAAGTTTCGGTTTGCGTGGTTTACACGCGGTTTGTTTCGAAACAATTAAAGGTCTCGAGGAATTACTGGCATCATGACATGGTACGCTTTTCTGGGGGCTCTTGAACAGGGCTTTGTGTACGGCATCATGGTTCTGGGCGTCTATCTGACTTTCAGAGTTTTGGATTTCCCTGATTTAACCGTGGATGGGAGTCTCCCCCTTGGGGCTTCGGTGTCGACCGTCG
>PKTV01000452.1 GCA_002868985.1 Desulfobacteraceae bacterium
AAAAAGCAAAAATTTTTATTTATTTATTAAATAAGACCTTAAAATTATTTTATAAAGGAAATTAGATACCATGCCGTTTTCAATTGCACTTGCAGGTAAAGGAGGCACCGGAAAAACAACTGTTGCGGGAATGCTTATCAAATACCTGGTAAAGATGGATAAGACACCCATCCTTGCCGTGGATGCCGACAGTAATGCAAACCTAAATGAAGTCTGTGGCCTTGAAGTCGCAGATACACTTGGCAACGCCCGTGAAGAAATGAAAAAAGGAATCGTGCCCAGCGGAATGACAAAGGACATTTTCATGAACATGAAATTGCAGCAGGCGGTTGTAGAGGACGATGGATTCGACCTCGTTGTTATGGGACAGCCTGAAGGTCCGGGATGTTATTGTGCTGCAAATACGCTTTTGACAGGATTTCTGGAAAAACTGACCGGAAACTATCCTTATATCGTTATGGATAATGAAGCTGGAATGGAACATATCAGCCGCTTGACCACCAGCAACGTAGACATACTTCTCATTGTTTCGGACACGTCCCGTCGCGCCCTCCAGGCGGCCATTCGAATTCATGATCTGGCAAAAGATCTGAACATCGGTGTCTCCAAAAGCTACCTCATCATCAACCAGGTTAAAGACGCTCCGTCTGACACGGTTTTAAATATGTTCAAAAAAAATGGCCTGGAAATAGCCGGAACCATACCTGAAGATAACGACGTATATGAATATGATTTAAACGGGCGCCCGACCATTGAAATTCCGGAAGACAATCAAGCGGTTAAGGCTGCGTTTGAAATATTCGATAAAATAATTCCATAGCCCCTTTTAAAATCAATGAAAAAAACAGGGTTTTTGCATGATGAAAGATATCTGCTCCACGACACCGGACCCGGCCATCCTGAATCGCCAGAAAGACTCAAGGCCATTTATCAAGGGATAACAGATGCGGATCTTCTTTCAAAGCTGACCATAATCCAGGCCCGTCAGGCGGATTTAAAATGGGTCGAAAGCGTCCATGCAAAAAATTATATTGAACGCTTTGAAGCCGCTTGCAGCTCCGGCAATTCAATGTTTGACTATCCGGACAACCAGATATGCGCCGAGACTTTTGAGACTGCCCTTCTGGCCGTTGGCGGCGTACTTGACGCCGCAGGCCAGGTAATGGTGGGCAAACTGGACAATGTTTTCTGCGCTGTCAGACCTCCTGGTCATCATGCGGAATATGACCAGGCCATGGGATTCTGCTATTTTAATAATGTTGCAATAGCCGCCAGATATCTACAAAGAGAATGGGGAATACAAAGGGTTGGAATCGTCGATTTTGACGTTCATCATGGTAACGGCACCCAGCACATTTTCGAAGAAGATCCCGATGTATTCTACTACTCCATTCATCAGCATCCGACATTTGCGTTTCCCGGAACCGGGCGTGCTTTTGAAACCGGTAATGGTGAAGGAACCGGATCGACACGAAATTACCCGGTTTTACCGGGTCATGGAGACAAAGAATACCATGGACTTATACAAAGAGACCTCATCCCGGTTTTAGAAGCATTCAGTCCTGAAGTGATCATCGTTTCGGCAGGGTTTGATGCCCATGTTGACGACGATATGTCAGATATAAAACTGTCAACACAAGGATATACAAGGATAATGGAAAGGATCGTCGCCCTGGCCGAACTTTACTCGGACGGGAAAGTGATTTCCGTACTTGAAGGGGGATACTGCCTTGAGCGCCTTCCGGAACTGGCGGCAAACCATGTTAAAGTTCTATTGGGTATTTAAGGATCATCTCCCGATTAGTTGTAGTTAGTTAGAGTAAAATAAGTGGGTCATCTCCAATTGAGTAGATGTTGTTCCAAAGGGTACAAGGGGTCAAGGATTCAAGGGATCAAGTGAAATGCTATAAAAACCACTGAAGGATCCAAGGGGTCGAGGGTCCAAGGATTCAAGTGAAAAGCAAAAAAATATTCAAAGAAAGTAACCTCTATATTGTTAGCTAAAGTTTTAGGTTTTATTGATAAAAGAGAATTGGGACCACTAAAAAAAGACATCGCAAAAATAGAAAGAATGTTAAAGGCGATGATAAAGTCTTTAGAAAACAAACCCTTGAATCCTTGACCCCTGGAATCCTTGGACCCTCTTCTCCAATTAAATTGGAGAAGAACC
>PKTV01000416.1 GCA_002868985.1 Desulfobacteraceae bacterium
CTGATTTTCCCGCATCAAAGGGTTGATCCCTTCGGCCTCGGGACTGACATCATAGAATTTGTAGTTAAAATACGAATTGGCATGGATGGCATATTCCTCTAAAAGATCGTGTAGATATCGTTCTGTATTGTTATGCGGCGCGGGCAGGTTTTTTGTAAAAAAGACGTTGATGGTCAACGGTTCGGAAAGGGAGGACACCACCTCTTTGCTGGCTTCGGATATTGAATAAATGCTGTTTTCGGTGAGATCGATTCTGAAAAAGAGTGTCATCCCCGCCACATTGATGAGGACAATGATGACCAGATAAATAGAAAGTTTGATATATTTTGCATATCGTTTCTGAATGCCCATTTTAAGCTCCTTAATTTTTTCCCCGCATGACCAGATGGGTGCTGTAAAGTCCGATGAACACAACACTTAAAAAATAGATGACATCTCTCGAATCAATAATCCCTTTGGAGATGTTCTTGAAATGAAAATCGGCGCCGAGGTAACCGATGACACCGAGCAGTGCCCGGGGAAAGAAAAAAAGCATTTTATCGATCAACGTGAGGGTAAAGCAGATGGTCATACCGACGATAAATGCGATGATCTGGTTGCGTGTCAACGATGAGGCAAACAACCCCACGGCAACAAATGCTGCACCCAGTAAAATAGTACCTAAATAGCCGCCGGCCACAGGCCCCCAGTCGAGCTGGCCCATAAAGGCGATACATATCGGATAGGCAAAAGTCGGGATCAGGGCGACAGCCACGAACAGAACACCGGCTAGAAATTTACCTAAAAGGATATCCGTAAATGTTACCGGAAGGGTAAGAAGCATTTCATAGGAACCCATATTCAGCTCCTCGGAAAAGAGTCTCATTGTCACCGCCGGAATCAAAAAGGAAAATGTAAAGGGAAGCAGATTAAAAAAATTTCTCAGATATGCCTGGTTGTAATAGAAAAATGTCGTAAAAAAGAACCACCCGGTCACCAGTAAAAAAATAGAGATGACGATATAGGCGATGGGAGATATGAAATAGTCTTTAAATTCTTTGTTACAGATACGAATCGCCTGTTGCATGTCAGTCCTCCTTGGTCAGCTCGCGAAATACGGTTTCTAACGTTTTGGTTTCCTGGTGAAACTCAATGAGAACCCAGGATGTCTGTTTGATGGTTTGATAAATGGTTTCTCTCAAATCTATCGCTGATTCACACGAAAGCCGTACACTAAGGTTGCCATTTTGTACGTCATGAATTTTTTGGATTTTTTCGACACCCTCGATCCTGCTGAATTGTTCGTTCACATCTTGAAAATCGGCGTTCAGCAGGTCTAAATGGATGAAATATTTTTGACCGGCGGACTGCTTGAGATTTTCCATAATATCGTCTGCAACGATCTTGCCTTTGTTGATGATGACGACTCGATCACAGGTGGCTTCCACTTCACTCAAGATGTGAGTGGAAAGAATGACGGTTTTTTCTTTTCCGATTTTTCGGATGATGTTCCGTATTTCTACAATCTGATTCGGGTCCAAACCAGATGTGGGCTCATCCAGTATCAAGATTTCCGGATCGGTCATCATGGCATGGGCCAGACCCACACGCTGATTCAACCCTTTGGAAAGTTCATTGATACTCCGATGCATAATTTCATCCAATCCGCATAAATTAACCAGTTGTCGGATCCTGGACATTCTTTGGTTTTTGTCCATTCCCCGAATTTTGGCAACATAGTCTAAATAATCAAAGACCAGCATGCTGTGATATAATGGCGCTGATTCCGGCAGATACCCCATCAACTTTTTGATGTCTAAAAGATGCTCATCCAGCAAGTAGTCCTTGACGCGAACGGTCCCGGAAGTGGGCATAAAATAGCCTGTCAGCATCCTCAACGTCGTGGTTTTACCTGCGCCGTTGGGCCCTAAAAGGCCGATAATTTCACCTTTTTTGATGTCAAAATTGATTTGATCCACAGCGCAGAAATCGTTGTAATATTTAGTCAAATTTTCAACATGGATCATGGTTTTTCCTTTCTCTTTGCACGAACCCTATAAAAAAATTATTTTTTCAATATTTGTTTATTAGAAACATTTGTCGAGTTCATCAACCTAAAATTTTGTTTTTTTTAATTGGGCAAATTTCAAATGATGCTTTGAACCAGCCAAAACAGCGCCATTCCAATGA
>PKTV01000173.1 GCA_002868985.1 Desulfobacteraceae bacterium
AAGTTTTTCAATCTAAATTTAAGTTCGGACGATAGCCGGCATCGGCAAGTGTAGTTACTTTTCAAAGGTTTTGGAGTTTAACCATTCGCTTTAATGGTACTTTTTCATGACAAACTCAAAAAAAAGCTAGTAGATCTCTTCACCAGGGGGGATGGGTTGAATGATTTTTACCGGAAGCTGGAGCGTTTTCTTAATAATTCCCAATAATCCTGATCCTACCTTGGAAGGTGGAAGTGGTGTAACTCTCGGATTTTCCAGATGGCCTTTTATTCCAACAGGAATAGAGATAAGAGATTCCCCCAGGATGTCCTTTATCAGAGGTGTTCTTTTAATAAAAAAGTCGATGGTTTTTAAAGGAGCGACCAGGGCCGTCACATCCATTTGCTTATGGATCACATCAATATACCCCTGGCACACGATGTTCATGGAGGTACCGTCGATGATCATTTCATTCAACACGAGTTTTCCATTTTTGATATCAACTCCAGCACGGATGGAGTTAAAGGCAAATCCTTCAGTTTCGGGATTTGAAAGTTTTCCTTTAAATATTTCGGTGACATTAAGAATGCTGAAGATTTTTATCAATATTCTTAAACTCCTGCCGGCTTGGAAACGGCCTTTTGAGGCATAAAACTTTAAATCACCATTTATATTCTGCATCAATGTTTGGGCGGTCCCCTTTGTTTTAATGTTTCCTTCAAGGTTAAAATCTCCGACAATTTTTGCGGATCTATCTGATAAACATAAGACGCTGGGATTTAGCTCTTGATTTTGGGCTGACGGTTTTAAATCGATAGTAAACCCTTGGGACGTTATTTCCAAAATGCCTAAAGTGGTTATGCCGCATACATTGGCATCGGTAATGGAAACTGCTGCGGATTTGTCGTTAAAACGAATATCGGCCTCAAAGGGTTTCCATGTTAAATCACCATAAGTTAAGTTATTAATTTTTGCTTTTACCATGCCCCGAACCGGATACGCCCATGATTTTTCAGCGGTTTGATCGGTGCTTTTTATAGTGCTTTTACTCAGATCCTGCTTTAGTTTATCCAGGTTTAGAACATCCGCAAAAAAATCCATATCCAATTTGGGTGCAGTCGCCGACAAGGTCACATTTCCTTTAAGATCAAACGAGTTGTCCGCCAATGCCAATCTAGCTGATTTAATTTGCAGGATGTCCTTTTTTGTTGTCAGAGAAAGGTCTTTTACAACGAACGACGGTTTCGTCTTTCTTGGAAAGACAAGATTTTTTGCTGTAAGTTTACCCTGGAGAGTTGAATTCAAGGGTTGATCCAAAAGGACATGCGCATACAAATCTCCTTTCATTTGTCCTTTAAGGATTTCATTTTTTTCTATAATATTATCCAGGGTTTCTTTTTGTAAATTTCCGGCAAATAAAACATCCATGATCCGGTTTTTTTGACCCAGTTTAATGGATGCGTTGGACACTTGATCCTGGATGATCAGTTTTTCGATGGCCAACTTTTCGGGGTTTACTGAAAATTTTGTAGTAATTTTAGGCCCTTTCTTTATAGACAAATCTCCTGAAAAAGCGGTGTGTTGTTGATTGTTCCAGGTCAGGTGTGCTGTTGAAACCGATATCGGTGACTTTAATCGGAAAAGTGGCGATACGTTAAAAGCGTCTTGAGCCCATCGGGTTACATCCGGCCCTATTTCCCCTTCGAATGTCATATCAACAAGGCTTAACCCCTTTAGATAATCTTTTATGGTTCCGGAGACCTTCAAAGATGTATCATGGATACGGGTTTGAATATCAGTCATTAAAATATTTTCAGAAGTTATGCTAAACTTTCCTCTGCCAGCTGCTAAAGATCCCGGCAACAGCGGTGAGTCTAAAGTCAGATTTCGAACCTCACCGGCTATTTGAAACTGATAATTTTCCGGTTCGAGAAACGGGCCGTTTAGACTCATAGAAGATAATGTTATAATGCCTTTGACATTTTTCAGATTTTGAAGCTTTTCAGAAATTGTTTTATAGGATAACAACCACGGATATATTTCTTTAAAATCAATTTTTGCCCCACCTGACACGATTTTCAGGTGAGGTATGTCATCCCAGTTCATTTGTGCGGAGACTTCGGTAAATGTCGAATTCCCCATACTTCCGCTCGCATCTTTTATGGAGGATGTGTTTCCTTCCATAAAAA
>PKTV01000097.1 GCA_002868985.1 Desulfobacteraceae bacterium
CCCTAACATCAGACGAAGGTGATTATCGATTCGATTGATCCATCTTCCGCAACCCAAACTGACAATCGATTTGTGACCATTGGTTTTGAGAAACGTGACAGCCGGCTCATGGAGTTTATTTGAAGTCATTGTTTCCAGACGACCTCTGGTAGAAGGTTAACGCTTAGGAAAGAAAAAAAATCTTATCGCGAAGGTTCATTTGAAATCAACACATTTCTCGCAATGAAAGGTAAGTTGTGGTATATGTCACCATATTTAATATTTAACGGCTTCGCAAAAAATCCAACTTCAGCATTTCGCTCTATTTCGTTGCCCATATGGGATTTGAAAAAAAAAATAAAAAGCTTTTACTGATTCCTTTCTTATTGGCATTTTTGTTTTTTTGGTCCTGCAGTATTTTCAAGACAACCTACAAAGTTACAAAGGGAACCGTAAAAACCACTTATAAGATTGCAGAAGGAACGGTAAAGACAACCTATAAAGCCACAAAATTTGCTGGGAAAACCGTTTATACAATCGGCAAATACACCTTTATCGTGGTCATGGCACCCTTGAGTTGGCCGCTGATGCACGAAGAGATCGAGTCCATTGATGATTTGCCGCCAAAAGATGCGATTCGCCAGGGCAGGGTCAAGAAATCCCCTTATGTGGTCAGAGGCAAACGCTATGTGCCCATGTCTGTAGAAAAGGCCAGTAATTATAGGCAAAAAGGGATTGCTTCCTGGTACGGGTACGAGACACGTCGTCAAAAAGGCGGACATATGACGGCAAACGGTGAGGCTTTTGATCCCAACGGGTTGAATGCGGCACATAAATATCTGCCGTTGCCCACTTACGTTCGTGTTACAAATCTTGAAAATCATCGGCATATCATTCTTCGGGTAAACGACCGGGGTCCTTTTATACAAGGCCGTATTATCGACCTTTCTGCCGGAGCAGCCAAAAGACTGGGCTTTTATAAAAAAGGAACGGCAAAGGTATTGGTGGAGACAATTCAGCTCAAAAGCTAGATCTTAATTGAGGTTAGCCTGAATATTTTACCAGTTGTTTATATTATGATTTTTTGCTAAAAGGAATATTCGGGTTCAAATGGGTTTTTCAAGGCAAAAATTCGGTTCCTTTGATTTATTCAGGGTGGTGCGCTGCATGTTTCTCTTTTGCCATAGCTTTATCCGCGTCAGGTATAGAAAAATCTTTTCCATTGCACCGTCATTTTATATTCTGATCAGCGTTTTTCTGCTGTCCGGATGTTCTTATTTCATTTCCTCGGCAACGGTCGACATGACCGAAAATCTGTCCCAAGCGATTTTGAACAACAACGATCTTGCCACCGTAGAAGACGGAGGGCCCGCATACCTGTTGATGGTTGACAGTCTTTTGTATCGTAACCCGGACAATGAATCCCTGCTCCGCGGAGCTTCGAACATATACACCGCATATACCACGGTTTTTGTCAAAGATAAGGCCAGGGCAAAAAAGCTGACTGAAAAAGCATTGAGCTATGCATTACGCGCCATCTGTATTCGCAGATCAAAGACGTGTCGATTTAGAGAGGTAAATTTCCAGGAATTTAAAAACACGCTTTTGTCATTGGAAATAAAGGATGTTCCGGATCTATTTACGCTGGGATCGGCATGGTCTGCATGGATTCAGATGCATCGGGAAGATTGGAACGCGGTTGCTGAAATTTCCAGGGTGGAAGCCATTATGAAGCGAGTCATCGAATTGGATGAATTCTATCAGGATGGGGGTGCCCACTTGTATCTTGGGGTTATGGGGACATTTCTTCCACCGGCACTGGGCGTCAAACCCGATGTGGGACGAAATCATTTTGAGCGTGCTCTGGAGATTTCCAAGGATAAAAATCTCATGGTTAAAGTTTTGTATGCTCAGCACTATGCCCGCCTGGTGTTTGATCAAAAGTTGCATGACCGGCTTCTAAACGAGGTGCTTGAAGCTAAAACAGATGTGCCTGGATATACGCTCGGCAACACCCTTGCTCAACAACGGGCTCGGGAACTGTTAAAGAGTGGGGAGGACTATTTCTAACCCGTGTCCATCCATGAGTTCAAAATAGACACAATGGGTGTCCAATTCAGAAATGAGCAATTTTTGTTCTGATCAAGGCCGCACAAGGGTTTGCGGTCCCCGCAAAGCGGGACAGG
>PKTV01000072.1 GCA_002868985.1 Desulfobacteraceae bacterium
CGGCCATCAATGTGCTGGCCATTGTGTTAACCGCCCGGGTCCTGGGACTTCCCATCGGTATCGCACGAGCGGTAGGCGCAATCATCTTTAGCATCGTCATCGGGCTGATCATGCATTTTCTTTTCAGAAAAGAAGAAGAAGCCAAAGCCCAGGCAGCATTGCACATGCCCGAACCCGATGTGGAACGTCCACTGTGGCAGAATGTGATCTATTTTGCCGTCATGGTGTTTATCCTCATTTTTGCCACCTGGGGAAAACCGGCAGAAACCACAGGTCTCTGGCATGCCATTTACAGTATCAAGTGGCTGATGACCGGTCTTTTTGCGATGATTCTGGGTGTACTTCTTATCGTCTGGTTCAAGGTAAAAGCCTATAAGGTTGGGCTGGCCGGTGCGGCAGTCCTGGTTCTGGCACTCCTTTTCCCGCACGAGCCACTCATTGCCTTTTCCACAGGGATCATTGGTTTGGTGTGGATGATCACCACCACCCGTGGAGAGACCGAAAACTGGTTTCTATCTTCCTGGGATTTCACCAAACAAATCATGCCGTTGCTCTTTGCCGGGGTCCTGGTCGCCGGTCTCCTTTTGGGACGTCCAGGTTCTGAGGGTCTCATCTCGTCAAAATGGGTGAGCAGCCTGGTGGGCGGAAACTCCCTGTGGGCAAACCTTTTTGCTTCTGTTGCCGGCGCATTCATGTACTTTGCTACCCTCACGGAGGTACCGATTTTGCAGGGGCTCCTTGGCTCAGGTATGGGCCAGGGACCGGCATTGGCCCTTCTGCTCGCCGGGCCTGCACTGAGCTTGCCGAACATGCTGGTGATCCGAAGTGTGCTGGGCACGAAAAAGACGGTTGCTTTTGTCACCCTGGTTGTCATCATGGCCACCATCAGCGGGATGATCTTCGGGCATTTTTTTGCCTGATTAAATATAATGCAAAATAATTAATCACCGCAAAGTCGCAAAGGTCGCAGAGAGAAGAATGATTTTCCTTTCTGTTGAGAGGACAGAAAGGAAAAAATCTACAGCCTGCAGGTTTCAATAAAAAGAGTAATCCACTTTTAGATGGACCTTATTGTTTTCCACCCTCTCAGGGGAAAACAATAAAAAATTTAATCTCAGCGTTCTCTGCGTCTCGAGCAAAGTCCCGCAGTGGCGGGACATACGGGCGGTGAAAAACAAAAATAGCAAAGAATCATAAGAAAAGGAAGTTATTATGTCAGACGATAAGGTAACACGAATCACCGTCGGCGGGCACGCGACGGGCATCATCGGCCTTCAACCGATTCTCGAAAAGGTCGCCAAAGAATTTGCAGGTAGAACCGATGACGAAATTCAGGCCGAGCTTTTGAAACGCTTGTCCCAAAAAAACTACATCAGCGAAAGAATAAAGGAAGTTTACGGAAAGGCGTTTTTAAGAGAATTCAAAAAATTTGTCGGAGAGCCCTTTGAGGACAATGGGGACGGCGGATTGGAGATCAAAGTCTTAGGCCCTGGTTGTCCTCGCTGCGAAAAACTAGAACAGGATCTCATGGCAATGATGGCCGAGCTCAATATCTCCGCCGGACTTGAACATGTTCGGGATCCATTAGAAATTGCAAGTTATGGTGTCATGGGATCGCCGAGTTTGATCATCAACGGCCAAGTAAAAGCCGTGGGGGCAGTTCCACCGAAAAACAAACTCAAAGAATGGTTACTGGAAGTAGCAAATGCCTCAACTTAAAAAAGCTGGATGAATTTCAAAGAATTCAAACAGACGACTCTACAATTTTACCATTCAACTATTTAACGATATCTACAAGGAGAACAATATGGAAATTAAAGTCTTAGGCCCCGGATGCCCAAAATGCAAACAGACCGAACAGAATGTAAAGGATGCAGTTGCTGAAACCGGCGTCGACGCCACGGTAGAAAAAGTTACCGATATCATGGAAATTGCCGGCTATGGTGTTTTCGGCACTCCTTCTGTGATCATTGATGGGGAAGTAAAAAGCGTCGGCAAGATCCCCACAAAAGAGGATGTCAAGTCATGGTTAAATAAATAACCGTTTTTTATATTATAAAGAGGAGGATAAGAAAATGGCTGAAGAATGTTGTAGACCGGGAGGGAATATCATGATCCTGGCCTGCTCGGGCGGATCGAATGTCGGTCAATTGAGCAA
>PKTV01000458.1 GCA_002868985.1 Desulfobacteraceae bacterium
TCGGCGTTCTCCGCGGGTTTCCGGCTGCGGCGTACAGACGTACGCCTTCCTGTCCCGCTTTGCGGGGACCGCAAACCCTTGTGCGGCCTTGATCAGAACAAAAATTGCTCATTTCTGAATTAGACACCCATTGTGTTCATTTTGAAATCATGGATGGACACTATATAAGCATAAAGAGAACAGATATGAAAAACAGATTGACACATATCCCAAAGACATATGGAATAACCCGTCGAAAGTTCTTGTGGATCACTTCAGCGTCTGGTGCCGGATTTTTGCTTGGCTGTGCGGCCAATCCTGTTACCGGAAAATCTCAACTCATGCTGGTATCTGAAGACGAGGAAATAGAGATAGACAGACAATACTCTCCCTATCAATTTTCTACAGATTATGGTCTGATTCAGGATAAAATCCTGAACAATTATATCAATCAGACCGGAAAAAAAATTTCAGGGCTGACCCATCGACCCCATATGCCGTATTCGTTTCAGGGGGTTAACGCGGCCTACGTAAATGCTTATGCTTTTCCCGGCGGCAGCATCGCTGCAACCCGAGGAATCCTTATCGAACTTAGAAATGAGGCGGAACTTTCAGCGCTCTTAGGACATGAGATAGGACATGTCAACGCACGCCACACTGCTGCACAGATGTCAAAAAGTGGACTCACAAGCACCTTGATCGGCGGAATTGCCACTATTGCGGGAACCCAAGTTCCCGGCCTTGGCAGCCTGGCGTCTCAACTGGGGATGTTTACTGCTGGTGCATTTCTTGCGCATTACAGTCGTGACAATGAACGTCAGGCAGATGCACTGGGATTGGAATATATGGTTAAAGCCGGCTATAATCCCAACGGGTTCGTGGGGTTGATGGATCTGCTAAGAAGCACGTCAAAACATGAACCCAGCGCTATAGAACTGATGTTTTCAACGCATCCCATGAGCGATGAACGTTACAGTACTGCCGTGCAAACCGTCCAGACAAAATACCGACAGGCTCAAAACCTTCCCTTTTATCGTGAACGTTACATGGATCAGACTGTAAAACTTCGGACAATGAAAGGGGCCATCAAAGCCATGCAAAAGGGTGAACACGCTATGGCACAAAAAAAATATGATGAGGCTGAAACCTATTTTGAAAAAGCATTGAAGCAGGTGCCGGACGATTATGCCGGACTTGTCATGATGGCCAAATGCCAAATGGTCCGGGAAAAGTATTCAGAAGCCGGCCGGTTTGTCAAAAAAGCCAAAAATGTATATCCGCAAGAGGCTCAAGCCCATTATCTTGCCGGATTTGTCAACATGAATCAAAAACAGTTTGATTCAGCCTATGAAGATTTTAAAATGTATGAAAAAATATTACCCGGAAATCCGAATATTACGTTTTATCAGGGGCTGTCGTTAGAAAAGATGAATCGAGTTTCAGAATCGGCCGATAAGTATTATCGATACATCAAAGTCGTCAATCAGGGAGATAAGGCAAAATATGCATATCGGCGGCTGGTTGAATGGGGATATGTTAAATAAGGATCATTTCCAATAGAGTAGGTGATCCTAAAAGGATTCAAGGGGTCAAGGGTTCAAGGGGCCAAGTGTAATACTGAAAAAAATTTAAAGAAATAAAAAGCCTTACAGAACTTCAGAAGACTATCGGTGAGATTAAAAGAATGCAAATGCCCTGATAAAATAATTAGAAAACATACACTCGAACCCTTTCTCTAAACTATTTGGGAGAAGAACCAAAAAATAATTATTAATTTTATGATCAGACACTCAAAACATAACAATAGATCCGGTTCAGATTTCTGGAAAAATAACGGATGCCTGTCATGCGGTACTATTGAAGATATCGGCAAGCGAAAGTATTGTTCTATCGGCTGCCGTCAGAAATTGCGCTATACGCTTGATATGAGAACAGGATTACTCAAAGCACTAAATACGCGCTATGGGTCCTTTTATTTTACAGACGTGTTAATTGTAATGGATGTTCTTCCCTATGATACCAAAGAAATTTTCAGCTTCATCTATCCGCGTTCTTCAGGTAAAAAGCCTGCCGAAGATTACAACAGTATGTCGGATATATTGGGGAATGAGTGGTGGGCAGAGAAAAAAAGGACGAATCGTCACTACCTGGCCACGCGGTATCTACTTGAAAAAGCCAAACGTCAAAAGATATTAAATCGTCCAGTCATACCCGTAGAGTTTAAGATCCCCGTTATAAAAGAATCGTCGTTAACATGTCTTAAGCTTGGCAAATCACAATTGAATTCTCCTGAACTGGAAAAAATCATTAAAAGTGCCTACCGGCTGCAGGCAAAGAGACACCATCCCGATTTAGGTGGAGATAATGATACATTTAGAAAAATTCACCAGGCATACCTGGAACTCATCCGGTGGGCGGAAAATCCTTCCTTTCGGAGACGCCGAGGGTTTCCGGACAAATGGTTTTATGATGTCAATCAGAACAGATGGTTACAACCGACACCCTACCTGAAAAAATAAACGATAAAAGCCACCACTTAAGTTTGGTTTTATAACTTGTATTGTTCTGTAATAATGCGTTCAACCTCCTCTTCCGTGGGCATGGTATCCCGGTAACCAGCCAAGCATTGGTTACGAATCCACCTGAAAAGGGATACCATTTCATTTACTTCAATCAGTTCGGGAATGACATCCTCCTCTTGGGACAGGATATGTCGGCGATACTGGCCCAACATGCCGACCACATCGTGGAAGGTCGCCGGTTCTCGTTTGACACCTTTTTTAAAGGATTTACCTTTTGTTGGAAACACCTGGTCCGGATCCGGGTTGGCGGAGATGTCGAGTTTTTGAAACGGTCTTCTCACCTGGATCTGCCAGTTTCTGGCCTCGTTCATCATCCTGGATACCAATGGGCCCGCCCAGTCATGGCTCTGTTGACCCTGTGAGCAATAAGAGAAAAATTCTACCACCGAGGGACCGCAGTAGGCGATAGCCTCTTTCAGTATTTTAATGGCGTAAAAGGGGTTGTCCACGGTAAGTTTGGCTGAATAGACATGTGAAATGGCTGTGGCCTGACTCACAATACGCCGATGGAGTGTTGTTTTGCCTGCATATCTGGAACCTATGGGTGACGTCGAACGGTCACACCCAAAGCGTGTGGCACCGGATTTCTGGGCACCGGTGTTCATGTAACCTTCGTTGTTGTAAATCACCCAGGTAATATCGAAATTTTCGCCCAGGGCATAATTGAAGGGTCCGTTTCCGATGTCGTAAATGGCGCCATCACCCGCAAACACAATGATTTTGGTCAACACATCGTTGAAACCGTTGGTATATGACTGATCCAAGGCAAATTTGGCTCCCAGGGCCGCAGCCGACGCGGTGCCAAAACCGTAGTGGCCTGCCTGATAAATCCGGGCGTTGAAAGGATTGACCAGTTCCGAGACCTCATTGCAGCCGGTGGCATTGATGGTGTAAATGGTAAATCCGCGATCGATCATATGCTCTATGGCCCGCCGGTTCTTATCCGAGAGAACCTTGAGTCCCTGGTAAAACGTTTCGATTCCCTTGGGGCTGTTGCGCAGACTTTCCAGAGCATAGAAGGTTAAAAGATTGATGGTTCCTTCACCGCAGCCGGGACAAAGGGTGTGCTTGCCAGGATACAGTTTTGAAAAGACAAAAAGTACCTGGTGATTGAGCGGCATCCGGTCCACATACTGGGCCGCATCATAGGTATTGTCCAGAGAATGGTACACTTCGGGGAAAAAATCCGTTTCAGTTATCTGTGTCTTGGCAACCATTTTAAAGGCGTCCACCGGACAGACCTGAGCACAGACCCCGCAGCCTTTGCATCGATCAACAACTGCGTTAATGTTTAATGCAAACCGTTTCCAGGGAATTCCCTTGGGAGGTTTCTTGAAGACCTTAAAATAGGCAGCCGCTCCTTCGGGGACAGGCTTGTCCGTGATCGTGGAATGAATTGCCGAATCCGGACACGATACTGCGCACATGCCGCAGGCGATACATTTAGTGGCATCCCAGATCGGAAGCTGGGACCCGATGAAGCTCACATCCTTATATTGACTGGTTCCGGATGGCACTACGGGAATAAACCGGTCCCAGGGAACCCTTTTTCCCTCCATAATCGGTTTAACCATTTCCTGACGAAAGGTTTCCTGAAAATCGTCTATCAGATTTACCGGTTTAATGGTTCCCATCTCGTCCTTTTCAGTCATGATAAACGGAAGACCGGCGGCACCCGTAGCTTGGTCGAAATCTTCGGGTTTAATCGCCGCCGACAGACCCTGACTTTCGGATGCTGCGGCAAACGAACAGATTCCCTCGATGGGGTCGGTTGAAGCCTTCTCAACACCTTCCCTTAAAAGGGCGACATTGGAATCGATAATCTCAAATCCTTTTTTGGCCCCCAGTTTTTCTTTCATGATGCTTGTAAATCTCGCTTCAAAATCCTCGGGCGTAAAAATTCCCGTCTCTTTGTTGATAAGACCCAGCATTACTGCACCGGGCAAATTTTTCTGAAGATGTTTCAAGGCGGCCTTAGTGGCGTTTACAGCAATCACCTTGATATTTTTATCGGTAATACGCTGATGCATTTCAACGGGGAAAGTCTTGAGAATTTCATCTTCGGTTCTGGAGCTGTTGATCACAAGGAGCCCGTTTTGGTTCAGCCCTCCGACATAATCTCTTAAAATTTCGCCGGATAGAAACTTTTCATTGAAAAAGGCCAATACATCGTGTTCGGTGAGTTCCGAGGCATTTCGAATCGGACTGGCGCTGATTCGAAGATTCATAAATACCGGAGCACCCTTTCTGGCTGCACCGTAACGGGCGCCGGACTCGATATATCGTCGGCCGTCGCAGCTTTCTTCGGCATAGATCACGGCAGCGGTTTCCAGGGCTGTTTTAACGCCTTCGGCACCGATACCGATAAAGGTCAGGCCCAGCTCCCGGTCCTTGTAATCCGGAAGTGGTGCAGGTTTCAGGGTGTAAGGGCCTTCGACACCGGAATAAAAGTCCCGGGTAAAATCGTCCCTACTGCTTTCCAAACAGGCCCGCATGTTCTCAATGACAGCAGCAGCATCGTACTTGTTGAAATCTTTGCTGCCCAATCCGTAAACCCCATGCAAAAGGGTGGGCATATCGTCTCGGGCGTAGAGTTTATGCTCATCCTTGCCCTCGCGATAGGCTCGTTGAGACAGTTGCAGCGCCACTTGCAAATCGGCCAAAAGAAGCTGATTGTGAACCATGCCCGTTCGTTCCATTACAGTAATGACCTTGGCGTTGCGAACACCATAGGCGATTTCTTCATAGCAGGGCGGGTTGAACAATACCGGTCGCACGACCCCTATTTTCAAGCCTTGCACATCCCGGTAATAATCAACCACATCCTTGAGCACACCGGCTGCCGACCCCAGAACCACGACGACCATTTCGGCATCTTCGGTGCGGTAGCATTCCACGATCTTGAGGTTGGTACCTAAAATCTGGTTCATCACGTTCATGGCAGCGATAACACCTCGTTTGACAAAACGGTAGGCAAGATCTTGGGCCACCTGACCTTCCATGGTCAGGTCAGTATCGGTAAAAGTTCCGGTGAGGTATCTTTGTTCAAAATCGGGCTGATAAAGGCGGTTCGGTGGCCCGACAAAATATTTCAGAAAGTCGTCTGAAAGAAGTTTTATGTTTTCAAGGGCATGGGATTTGATAAAACCGTCGCCGATAACCATGAACGGCAGCATGACTTGCCTCAGCTCGGCGGTTGTAAAGGCTATCGGCAGCAAATCATGGAGTTCCTGATTGTTTTCAGAAATAAGCTGAGCCCAACCGGTATTGCGAACACCGTAAAAATCGTTGTGGCCGCAGTGAATGCTCAACGATCCCTTATTCACTTCCCGAGCCATTACCGTCATAATTGCCGGCAGCCGTTTGCCTGCTACTGAATAGAGGTTTTTGGTCTTTAACACCAGCCCCTGTGAAGAGGTGTTGTCCACATATCTCCCCCCCTGACACGCCATGGCCTCCACCGCTGCAATGGCTGAAAGCTCGTCACTGGGCTGAAAGTACATCAGTTCGGTGCCGAACAAATTTTTTTGTCCCTGGGAGGCAGCCTTGGCAAAATCCTCGGCAATGGGGGTAGATGGTGTTATGGGATAGCCGCAGAGTCCGTCCACCAGTCGGGTGAGGACGGAAAGCGCGGCGTGATTGCCGTCCAGGATGGATTCTTTACGCTCTCGAGCTGCGTTCAATTTGTCTTTTGGAATGTCAGCAAGGTCAAACTTAAAAAGATTTTTGGCATCGAAACGCTCCCACTCTTTTTTCCAGTCCAGTTGAAGGCTTTTCCATTTTCCTCTTTTCCTCTGGTAGGGAAGCACCTCCATGAGGGTATCTAAATCAATTTTTGGGGCCATTGGTCATTTCTCCTTATGAATTATCCTATTATGAATTATGCTATTATGAATTACCACATTAAGACAAATCAAGATTATGGAACAGGCTATAATATTTCCTTGCCTTAAATTGGAAGATATGGCTTCGAAGAAAGGATATAATTCTTTTTGGGCCAAGCATCAAACAAGAGGCTTTCCTTATGGGAAAGTCTTCTGACATTAGCTTGGGTGAAACTAATGAAGACTTAAAATTATTGTAAATTTAGAAATATGTCAAGGGGTATTGCCGGATTGTCATCAAATGTTCAATAAATACGAAGGCTTTATTAGATAAAAATAACAAAAAATCGTCCCCGGAAATGTTTGAAATGACTTCTAAACGAGCTGCTGTCCAAATCACTTTTCGTTGGCCCTGAAATTAGTGCTCAAAAAGATTTTTGTTTGGGCAACAACCCATAAATATATGAAGCAAGAAAATTGTATTGAAAATCGATCTGTTCTTCGATAATAATACTATAGTTTCGTATGCTAATCCGGAAATTAAATGTACGAAACTTAAGTACTATTGTTATTCATCAACCCATTATGTTTATCATTCGATAATGAATCTCGATGTTAAAATTCCCCATTTGCTGAAAGAAGATACGGCACGAAAATACGAAGCATTCCTTGCTGCAGCAAAAAATGCAGCGGTATCCCTGCCCGATGATTCTGAATTCATTAATGCTCTAAAAAGAGTTTTCACCTTTAGTGATTTTGTATTCAAAAACTGTACGCGCGATCCTGAGTTTTTTAAAGATTTGCATGAAAGCGGTGATCTTCAAAGAACATTTGGAACCGGCGAATTTCATGAAAAACTGATATCCTATCTGATTGATGTTAAAGACGATGTACAGCTTTCAAGGCAGCTTCGCCGGTTTAGACGGCATCACATGGTCCGAATCGCCTGGCGGGACCTTGCCGGCTGGGCAAATCTTTCGGAAACCATGGACGATCTCTCAGCCCTGGCCGATACATGCATCGATCAGGCAGTATTTTTTCTTTATCAATGGCAATGTTTAAAGTACGGCATTCCAACTGCAAACGACGGATCTCATCAACGACTGGTCGTTTTTGGAATGGGAAAGCTTGGCGGACAGGAGTTAAATTTTTCTTCGGATGTTGACTTGATTTTCGCTTACCCTGAAACCGGAATAACCCAAGGGGGTTTGGAATCGATAAACAACGAAGAATTTTTTGTTCGGCTTTGTCGGCAATTAATAAAAATTATCGGCGCTACTATTCCTGACGGCGTTGTATTTCGGGTCGATATGGACCTCAGACCCTATGGTGAAAGCGGGCCCGTGGTGATGAGCTTTGATGCCATTGAAGAATATTACCAGAAGCAGGGACGGGAGTGGGAGCGATACGCCTGGATAAAGGCACGGGTTGTGGCGGGTGATAAAGATACCGGCGAAACACTTTTAAAAAGCCTTAAACCCTTTGTTTTTCGAAGGTATCTTGATTTTGGCGTATTTGAATCTTTAAGGAAGATGAAACAAAAGATCTCTCTTGAGGTGAAACGCAAGGGTCTGGCGAACAACATCAAACTCGGCCCGGGAGGCATTCGTGAGGTTGAGTTTTTTGGGCAGATATTCCAGCTCATACGGGGAGGTGTCACGCCTTCGCTTCAGGAGCGGCCCATTCAAAAGACACTAAAAGTCCTTACCAGTGAAAATTATATTTCCCAAAAAGTCTGTGATGAACTCACTGTAGCATACGTATTTTTACGAAATACAGAACACCGCTTGCAGGAATTTTCAGATCAACAAACCCATGTCATCCCGTCAGATTCTGTTGCAAAAATGCGCCTGGCCGCGTCCATGGGATTTGATACCCCGGAAGCCTTCGATCTCCAGATGGAAAAACACAGGAAAATCGTTCATTCTCATTTCGAAAAATTACTCGAAGCCAAAGATTCAGAGCCTGTTGATGATCGAACCAAAGAAATTCAAACCGGTTTGGAGGCAATATGGGAAAATTTTTTGGAAGATAAAAATCGCCAAAAGATACTTCTTGCCGCTGGATATGAGAATTTCGATGAAGTCGAGCGTTTGTTGGATCATCTTCGTAACCACCCGGCAACGCGATCACTCAGCAGCGACGGCCGTCAACGTCTCGACAGGCTGATGCCGCTCATGCTTAAAGAAATCGGACGATCTGAACACCCTATAGTTGTATTGAATCGAATCGTCGATCTGATCAAAACCATCGAGCAGCGCACCAATTACCTGGCTTTGTTGCTGGAAAACCCTACGGCTATCGTTCACATGGTGAACCTGGTCAGTGCCAGCCCCTGGATCGTTTCATTTTTATCTCGCCATCCGGTCCTTTTGGATGAATTTCTTGATCCTCGCACACTCTATCGTCCTCCGGACAAGCCGGAACTCCAAAAAGAAATCCGTAAGCGGCTTGACTTGTTATCCAATCAGGATTTCGAGCATCAGATTCAGGAATTGTGTATTTTTAAACAGGTGAATACCCTGCGGGTGGCCGCAGCAGATGTCACCGGCGCCCTGACATTGATGCGAACCAGCGACCATCTTACCGAAATTGCCGAGACGGTTTTAAATGAAGTTGTTGAACTGTCATGGAACCATCTGGTTGAAAAGCACGGGGCTCCCATATGTCAAATGGACGGACTGGAGATCGGCAGGGGATTTTCTGTCATTGCCTATGGAAAGCTGGGTGGGATTGAACTCGGTTATGTATCGGATCTGGATATGGTTTTTCTCCACGCCGGAACCGGAGGCGTAACCCTCGGCGGGGAACATCCTATTGATAATCAACAATTCTTTGCCCGCCTGGGGCAAAGAGTCATACATATTTTAACCACACATACCGCTGTTGGAAAGCTCTACGAACCGGATATGCGCCTTCGACCGAGCGGAAGTTCGGGCATCCTGGTGAGCCACATAGACGGGTTTAAGGATTATCAGACAAACAAAGCCTGGACATGGGAACATCAGGCCCTTATCAAAGCAAGACCCATCAGTGGTGATATCAATATGGCCAAACGCTTTGAACAAATTCGAAACGATGTTCTTGCACGGCCCAGGATCGAGACCCAATTAAAAAAAGAGGTTATCGACATGCGCGAACGGTTGCGAAAGGAACTCTCAAGTTCGGATCCAGGGCTTTTCGACCTCAAGCAGGATACAGGGGGCATCGTTGATATAGAATTTTTGGTGCAGTATCTGGTTCTATTAAGATCTGGCGAATACAAAGAATTATTAAAGTGGACCGATATTGTAAGACTCCTTGAAACATTGAAAGAAACCGGTATCATCAACGACCAGACAGCTCACATCTTAAAAGTTGCCTATCTAACCTACCGATCAGCTGTACACCAGTTCAGCCTTCAGGAGAAACCTGCCATAGTACCTGAAAATAAATTTTTTGGTATGCGAGAAAATGTTAGACAAATCTGGAAAGATATTATGGAAATTGAATAAAGGTTACATTTTTGTAATTAATTGACCTTGATTGTAACAAAATTGTAATCGCTTATTGTTATATTTGCGCCCGTCCTGACGAATAAGTATTTGTATTAATAGATACTTATGAATATTTGGTGTTATGGCACACCTGTTGCTATATAAACAAGTCATAACACGTTAGCCTTTTGAAAACATTATCGCTTCAGGTATGATTAAATTATTAGATAAATGAAATCGCTTGGGTTGAAATGACACCGTCAAATTCAAAAAAAATAGAAAGGCTTGAGCCGGCCGCAGAACGGCTGCGGGAAAACACCGGCCATCTGATTTCCGGTTTTATAAAAAAAAAATCGCCGGACTTTATGAAGCGACATGCACAAGTTCTGGACGACTATTTTTTTGAAAGTTTCGAAAGCTCTCGTGTGGGACCCAAAATGGGGATGGAAAAGAATCCCTATGCGATCATTGCGCTTGGGGGTTATGGACGAAAAGAGCAGTTCATTCATTCGGATGTGGATCTTCTTTTTCTTTTTGAAAAGTATGTTCCTGACAATGCCGAGGTTCTTATCCAGGAAATTGTCTACCCGTTATGGGACATCGGTCTTGAAGTGGGTCATGCCACACGATCTCTTAAAGAATGTGTTAAATTAGCTATTGATGACATCGAGGTTTTGACGTCCCTTCTGGACGCACGTTTCGTATGCGGCATGTCGCTGTTGTATTCGTCTTTGATGGCGCATCTTCGAAAACGGTTTAAAAAGAGGCATTCAACTAAAGTCATAAAAAAACTGGTGGACATCAGCCAAGGCAGGCATGAATGTTTCGGAGATTCGTCGTATCTGCTCGAACCCAATCTCAAGGAAGGCCAGGGTGGATTGAGAGACTATCACACCATGCTCTGGATCGCCAGGATGAAATCGAATCTCAAACAATTCAGGGACCTCGAGTATTATGGCATCCTGTCCCATGATGAATTTCAGGCCATGAGGCAGGCGCTTGAGTTCATAGGTAACGTGAGAAACTGCCTGCATCATTTGTCCGGCAGGAAATGTGATCAGCTCTATTTTGAATACCAGATCAAAATGGCTGATGCCTTGAAGTTTGGCAAAAAGAACGGGCAGCAGCCGGTGGAACGATTTTTAGGCAAGCTTCATAGCCAAATGGAATTTATAAAGCAGCAGCACCTGATGTTTTTATACGAGCTGGGGGTGTTTAAGAATATTAAACGCTCGAGAAAGGCCCTAAAACACACCCTCATTAAGGGGCTCGAAATTACGGAAAACGGGATGATCAACTTTGTTTCTTCCGAAGACATCTTGGGCGATCCGAACCTTTTGATAAAGATATTTGAAGAAAGCGCGACGCTGAAAGTTCCATTAAGTGCAGAGGCTAAGAGGCTGGTCAGGGAATTTTCCTTTCTTATTAACAACAAATTTTCTTCTTCGGTGTTAAATCTTGAATCATTCGAACGGATTTTAGCTAAACCGTCATCAACATTTAATGTGCTCAACGAAATGCTAAATACCGGTTTTTTGGCCCGATTTATCCCGGAATTTAAAGGAATCTCCGATAGAATTCAATATGATGAGTACCACCTTTATCCGGTTGATCGACATTTACTGAGAACGGTCCAGAATATAAAGAGATTCGGCACATCCGAAGGAATTTCAGAATATCCCTTATGCAGTGATATTTATAACAGGCTTAAAAAACGTAATCTTTTGTTGTGGGCGGCACTGTTGCACGACATCGGTAAAGGTGAAACCGGTGTGAGTCATTCCATTAGCGGTGCCGAGATTGCAGCGTCGATACTGCGTAAGAAAGGCTACCCCGCCGAGGATATTGAAACGGTCTCTTTTTTGATAAAAGAGCATCTATTATTGATTAAAACCGCCACCAGAAGAGATCTCAATGATGAAGAGACCGCCATCTCGTGTGCAAGAAAGATAAAAGATATCGATCGCCTAAAAATGCTTTATCTATTGACTGTGGCCGATTCCATGGCCACGGGTCCAAAAGCCTGGAGTGACTGGACCGCCACACTGTTAAGAGATCTTTTCTTTAAAGTGTCAAATGTCCTTGAAAAGGGAGAACTTGCATCCAGAGAGGCTGTTGAAGCTGTTGAGAAGAAAAAAGCCGAAGTCTTCGGGTCCGCAATAAAGCACTATGCCAAGAATGATTTGGAGACACTTTTCAATGTCATGTCTCCTCGATACCTTCTTTATATGCCGTCTGATAGTATCATGGAACATATCGAACTGTACAAAAATATGAGATCAGCGGACGTTATCTGGAGCGTTACAAAAACTCCGGATTCCAATACCCGAACGGTCACCATTTGCGCACAGGATCGTCCCGGTCTTTTTTCAAAGATTGCGGGGACATTTACCCTGAATGGTCTGGACATCCTCGATGCGCAGATCTTCACATGGCGGAATAATATTGCCCTCGATATTTTTGAAGTCAACCCGCCGTTGGATCAGATTTTTGAAAAGGAAAGGTGGCAACAGGCTGAAGCCCATCTCAAATCTTCACTGTCCGGCGATCTGGATCTAAAGACGGCGCTAGAAGAAAAAACAACCGTCTACCGACCTGATAGACGTTACGTAAATGGCAGGCCCCATCAAATCAACGTGGACAATGACAGCTCGAGTTTTTTTACAATTGTTGAAGTATTTACTTATGATTTTCCCGGACTTCTTTACAATATTACCGATGCACTTTTCAGATGCGGTCTCGATATTTGGGTGGCCAAGATTGCAACAAAGGTAGACCAGGTTGTGGATGTTTTTTATGTCAGGGATTTTGATGGACAAAAAGTTGATTTGCCGGATCAGGTAGAGAAGATTAAAATATCCGTTAAAGAAGTTTTGCCGGGTTTTAAGACTTAAGGATCATCTTCCGAGTAGCAGTTAATCAGGGTAAAATGCATGGGTCATCTCAAAGTGAGCAGGTGTGATCCTAAAGGGTTCAAGGGTTCAAGTGAAATGCTAAAAAATCACAAAGAATTGAAAGTCTGATAAACGTCATATGAACTGTGATTGGGGCGGCAACTGAAACCGCCGATCCGTCCCAAGGTTTAACGACATAAGGAGGAAACGTTATGAAAAAAGTAGAGGCGATCATCAAGCCGTTCAA
>PKTV01000067.1 GCA_002868985.1 Desulfobacteraceae bacterium
TCCTGTGAAGAGATCTCTTTTTTTCTTAAAAGCCGGTGGGCTTCTTGTATGGTCAGTTCATAAAGCTTCATATACGATTACTCCTAGTTTAAATCCCGAGATATCCATATATTTATCACGAAAGCACGAAGATTGAAGTCGATTGATTTATTGAAATTCCAAATATCAAATCACAAATATCAAATAATTTCCAATGACCAAAATTCGAAAATCCAAACAAAGTCTCGCTCTGGAAGGTTTTGGTCATTGAATATTAGAATTTGAGATTTATTTGTAATTTGGTGCTTGGAATTTGTGATTTTAGACACAAAACTCCAAGGCAGAGCGATCTAATCTCTGACCTTGCCCATCGAAGATCCCGCATTTCGGGGGAGGAACAAATTTTCAATGTAATAATAAACAAATCGTTCACCCAACCACCTTGGGGACAATGAAATTTCCATCCGCTTTATCCGGGGCATTGGCCAGGGCTGAATCCCTGTTAGAAAGCTGTTTTTCTTCATCTTCCCGGAAAGCATTGGTCATGGAAATGGCATGAGAGGTCGGACGCACGCCTTTCGTATCAACATTTTCCAAAGTATCCACATATTCCAGTATTGTCCCAAGCTGGACGGCAAATTTGTCGATAAGTTCTTTGTCCACATCCAAACGGGCAAGGTCTGCCACATGGATGACTTCTTCTCTGCTTATTTTCATAACATCTCCCTATCGCTGAACGATGATAGCGTCTATCTTTTCTTTTTTAAGCCGATTGAGCGTAGAACCGGCTTCGGACCTGCTGTTAAAATACCCAACCCGTACTCTGTACCAGATGCCTTTTCCGGGAACCTTTCCAATACTTCGATATGCCGGGTATCCGCCTTTTTTTAACCGGCTCACCAACTTGTCGGCAACCTTGGAATCTTTTAATGAAGAGATCTGAATTGTAAATTTGTTATTATTTTGAGGTGCCTTTTTTGAATCGGCAGTTTTTACTTTTGGAGTCGGGCCGGTTTTTTTGGTTGGTATTTTTTTCTTTTGCAAAGAAGCGGTCTTTTTCGGCTCAGACTTTTGCTGATGTTTGATTGTGTCATTTTTCAGTTTGGCGTCACCGCCGGTCTTCTTATTGGAATCTATTTTGTGCTGAACGATGATAGTATCTATTTTTTCTTTTTTTAGCCGATTGAGCGTAGAACCGGCTTCGGACCTGCTGTTAAAATACCCAACCCGCACCCTGTACCAGGTGCCTTTCCCGGGAACCTTTCCGATACTTCGATATGCCGGGTATCCCCCCTTTTTTAGCCGGTTGACTATCTTGTCGGCAACCCCGGAATCCCTTGATGAAGCGACCTGAATTGTAAATTTGTTATTGTTTTGAGATGCCTTTTTTGAATCGGCAGTTTTTACTTTTGGAGCCGGGCCGGTTTTTTTGGTTGGCATTTTTTTCTTTTGCAAAGAAGCGGTCTTTTTCGGCTCAGATTTTTTCTGATGTTCGATCGCGTCATTTTTCAGTATAGCTTCACCGCCGGTCTTCTTAAGTGTTTCATAAAATCCCATTTTTGTTTTGCTGTCATCGGTATTTGAATCTATTTTGTACTGATCCAGTTCCTTTTTGATAACCGCTTCCTTCAAAGCAGCCAATTCATTCTGAAGCTTTTCGATATCAAACTTTACAGGAACCATCTCTCTTCCCACAAGAACACCAAGCACAAACATCCATGCACAGACAAACAACGTCAACCCTATCCATGGAATCAGTCCTTTACGCGTCTGTTTTTTGGAAGATTTCTTTTTTGGAGACGGTTTTTTTTCTTTTTTGGCCATTATTTTTTATTATTTACCGCAGAACTCAGCCACAAAGACACCAAGGCCCTAAGATTAAAATAGGATTCTTTTAATGCCATCTGTCTTTTATCCCTGGTTTGGGTAGTTCATGACAGAAAAAAATTCCTTTGTTTTTCTTTGTGTCTTTGTGACTTTGTGGCTGAACTCTTTCCAAAGGTTACATTTTTTCCGGCGCAGACACTCCCAACAGCGCCAGTCCGTTTCGGATAACTTTCCGGACCGCCAGCACCAGATAGAGACGCCCCTTTGACAGTATCGGATCATCGGATAGAACCCTGTGCTTGTTGTAGTAAGCGTGAAAAGAAGACGCAAGATCCATCAGATAAAA
>PKTV01000045.1 GCA_002868985.1 Desulfobacteraceae bacterium
AGAAAAATGCAGATCACTAACAACATCCACGGTTCTATGTGGAAATCAATGTCCGCCAACAACTGTAACACCTATTTAATTGACAGGCGCACCCGCATTCACATTGATCCCGGGCACACTCACCTTTTTGATCACGTGCAACAGGGACTTATGAAGTTAGATTTAACCCTTGAAGATATCGGTTTGATTATATGTACCCATGCCCACCCGGATCATATGGAAGCTGTTCAACGATTTAAAAATACGGTTGCGATGACAACCCTTCACCATAAAGAATGGCATTTTTTAAAGACCATGGCGCCAAATGTTCGGGCTTCCCTGGGTTTCGGATCCAATACAATTAAACCCGATTTTTTTCTTAAAGAAGGCGATATTTCCATAGACAATGTCGATCTTAAAATTTTTCACACGCCCGGTCATTCACCGGGATCGATATCACTCTATCTATCGGACCAAAAATTACTGTTCACAGGTGACCTCGTTTTTAAAGGGGGTATTGGGCGAACGGATCTTCCGGGAGGTGACGGTTCTTTGTTGAAAGACAGTTTAAAAAGGCTGTATGAACTTGACATCGAATGGCTGTTGCCGGGTCATGGAGATATCATTGGTGGTGCAGAGGACGTCAAGACAAACTTCGCTCATTTACATCAAATGCTGTTCCGTTAAATCAAACTTTCCGGCCTTCCATTTTTTATTAACATTGACCTAAATGAGCCCCCGGAAAGTTTTTCTTCTAAATTTTTGATTATTAGCCTCCGGCTCGTAGAACCTACGCCTCGGAGAGCGGAATGGATGATCTTTTTTTAAAGCGGGTGCTGTTTGAGTGGCTTAGGGATCGTTAGAAAGAACAGGCGCATAGCTGAAATCGCATCCTTAAAAGACATTTTAAAATTGTGTGGCAAACCTATTGATTTTTCAAAGATTGATTCCTGTTCTTTCTTTACGAGCCCTTGCCACGAGTTCACGCGGTTTAAAAAAAGATTATCCATGGAGCGACGATTTAGAAAAACTCCCCGACCCTTCATCTAAATAAATGAAGACTGTGAAAATTGAGAAATATGTTGAAAAAAATTGAGTCGCTTTTACCAAAAGCACTGATTGCTGATAGATACAAAATCGGCCGTGAATTAGATCGCATTAAAGCATGGAAAACGAAAACACCGCCAAACGAAAAGATTAACAAAAGGCTCATTCTTCTTGAGAAAAAACTTCAAAGATCCATCAAAAAAAGATCGTGGCGCAACATCAACCGGCCCAAACCGATCTATAACGACGCCCTCCCTATTCTATCCAAAAAAGATGACATCATAGATGCTATCTCAAACCATCCGGTGGTCATCATATCCGGTGAGACCGGTTCAGGAAAGACCACACAGATACCGAAATTCTGTCTTGCCGCAGGTTGCGGGGTCGACGGAAAGATCGGTTGCACCCAGCCCAGAAGAATTGCCGCAATGACGGTCTCAAAAAGGATTGCCGAGGAACTCGGAGAAACATTGGGCGAGTCGGTCGGTTACAAAATCAGATTCAAGGATAAAACGAGCCCCAATGCATTTATCAAGATCATGACAGATGGTATGTTGCTGGCTGAAACTCAAAATGATCCGTATTTGAATGAATATGATACCATCATTGTTGATGAGGCCCATGAAAGAAGCCTGAACATCGATTTTATCCTGGGCATCTTAAAGACCCTTTTAAAAAAAAGAAAAGACCTTAAGGTTGTCATCACATCTGCAACCATTGATACCGAAAAATTCTCAAAAGCCTTTAACCATGCGCCGGTCATCGAAGTCTCCGGTCGCATGTATCCTGTTGAAGTCCGCTATTTGCCCATGGACTCAAAATTTGGGGACGATGACGAACAGACCCATGTTGATATGGCTGTCTATGCAGTTGATCGTCTGTTCAAAGAGACCGTTTCCGGAGGCATGCTTGTTTTCATGCCCACAGAACAGGATATTCGTGAAACCTGTGACCTTATCAGGGAAAAAAATAATAAAAATGCAACTGTCTTACCGCTCTTTGCAAGGCTTTCGGCCTCGGAGCAGTCTCGAGTTTTCTCGCGGGGTTCGGGCAGAAAGGTCATCGTCGCCACCAACATCGCTGAAACTTCCATAACCATACCCGGAATTAAATATGTCA
>PKTV01000248.1 GCA_002868985.1 Desulfobacteraceae bacterium
AGTGGCTTAGGGATCGTTAGAAAGAACAGGCGCATGCCGAAATCGTATCTTTAAAAGAAATTTTAAGATGGTGCTGTGAATCTATTGATTTTTCAAAGATAGTTTCCTGTTCTTTTTTACGATCTTTTGACACGAGTTAATGCTGTTTAAAAAAAGATTATCCATGCAGCGGCTATTTATAAAAACACTCCGACCCCTCAGTTAGTTACAGATATAATTTGCCTGTTAAAAAATGTGTTAAAAATCACTTAAGAGCTTATTGAATTTCACACCGATCCCTCCTGAATCGACCCTTATAACTTTTCCTAAAACCTTGATAGGAGCACCGGAGCCCGGATGAGAAAAAGTCATTGTTAATTTTTGACCAAGCTCTGATAACAAGTTTGTTTCAATAAATAGACCATCAGCACTTATATTTCGAACGAAATCTTCAAAAATACGCCTTTGATCTGCTGAATAGGTTATGTCTATAAGCGTCGATCTCCGAGGATATTTTCTCTTTTCATTCTTGGATTTCTGCCAGTTCTCCAGATCTTTCAAGAGTTGTCGCATTTCCGTTTCTGACATATCATCGATTATTTCAAATATGAAAGCACGGACCTCATTTCTGCCGAGTTCAATATCATTATTTTCCATGTTGACCCCGTTTTAATTTCAGTCTCAGATATTTCTTTGTAAGCTCAGGATCTCACCGGATATTCAGATGTAAGGGTCAAAGCTTGACTGGCTGTTGAATTGTGAACGAAAATAAATAAAAGTTTCAAAAGGTTATGGCTATTCTGCATTTTATCTTTCTTTTCCATTAGCTAAACAACAGCTTTCTTGCCAAAGAGTCAACCATCTAAATGATTCCGTGGGTTGAGATACGCTTAAGGCATAAAGCCGCCTCAGAGGTTCAGGAAAAATCATATCTTTATCAGAAGTTTAAAATCCCCTATTTATCCACCCTCTCTTTCAATTCTTTCCCGCATTTAAAAAATGGCAGCTTCTTCGGCTTAATCTTGACCTTTTCCCCGGTTTTAGGATTCCTGCCGGTGTATGTATTGTATTTCTTGACGTAAAAGGAGCATAAGCCCCTGATTTCCACCCTGTCACCGTTGGCCATGGCGTTTGCCATTTCATCAAAAAACAGGTTCACAACCGCTGTCGCTTCGTTTTTCGTTAACCCTGCTTCCGTTTTCAACGTCTCAATAAGTTCCAGTTTGTTCATTTGCAGTCTCCGAAGTTTGAATTATTTCAGTAAAATACATTAGTAATGAAGAAATGTCAAGAAATCTGTAAGGTTAGATGAGGAAGGGTTGCCAGGCTGCAATTTTATTAACCGTCCATTACGGTTACAAATCATTATTTTTTGCCTCTTAAAAATCAAGCACACGACAGCTATTCCTTATTAACCGTGAATCGTGAGGAATGAAGCAGAGATGTACTTTTTCAGCAAGGAGGAAAAATAGAAAAATTGAAGATCAAAATGTTTACGATTATTAAAAGAAATATGCTATAAGCTAAATTAAGCGTTTCAAATTTTTGAAATGGTTAATTTAACAATATTTTTAAGGTATTCTGACATTTTGAATTTCAATAATTTAAAACCCTGCGGGATTTCCAATTTCACCGCATCTACTGCGTCAGATGCCGTTCCGCATAGACGACTATAGCGAAACAACATCTTCTTTGTATTTGCGGCAAACTTGAAAATCGCTCAACTTAGCTATGATTCAAAAATAACATAAACAACAAGGTCAGAGCATGCAAAAAAAAGTGGTTTGTTTTCTGATGTTCCTTATGCTGTCGGCGCTTCCTGTCCATGGCGAAAATGCAATGGACTACTTTAACCTTGGACTTAAAAGTACCATAACGCGCACAAAGATCAAATACTTCTCCAATGCTCTAGATCTGGATCCAATGCTGGCAGAGGCTTACGAAAAACGCGGGACGCTCTATTTTTTTCAGGAAAAATTTGACCATGTCATTCAGGATTTCCAGGCATATATCGGACTTGCACCCCCAAAAGCCGAGGCCTACAGAATGCTGGGCATGGGTTACCTGAAAAGCGGGTTTTATGAACGGGCCATAGATAGATTCAACCGCGCCATCGAGATGGAACCCGAACTGATCAGTGCATATGCCTACCGGGCAGAAGCATAT
>PKTV01000043.1 GCA_002868985.1 Desulfobacteraceae bacterium
GCCGCACAAGGGTTTTCGGTCCCCGCAAAGCGGGACAGGAAGGCGTACGTCTGTACGCCGCAGCCGGAAACCCGCGGAGAACGCCGAGCAGGACAAAAATGGCCATTTATGGATGGACACTAACCAAATTTGTCATAAGCAATCATCTCCGGGTCAACCCCGAGGTTGTCCAGCATCTCTTCAATGGCATCAATCATCAGCGGCGGACCGCAGAGATAATATTCAATTTCCGTCGGGTCTTCATGTGTGACAAGGTAATTGTCATGCAGACACTGGTGAATGTATCCGGTCAACCCTTCCCATTCATCCTCTTTTTTGGGCTGGGATAATGCCACGTGAAATGAGAAATTCTCATATTTTTTTTCCAAGTCCCTGAATTCTTGTTCAAAAAACAGCTCCAGCTTTGATCGAGCCCCGTACCAATACGTAATTTTCCGTTTTGTTTTCAATGTGTTGAGTTGGTGAAAAATATGAGACCTTAGCGGCGCCATTCCGGCGCCACCGCCGACGAAACACATTTCCCTTTCGGTTTCCTTAGTAAAAAAATCTCCATAAGGACCGCTTAATGTCACCCGGTCGTCCGGTTTCAAATTGAAAATATAAGATGATCCTATGCCGGGAGGTGCTTCCATCAACCCTGGTGGCGGGGTGGCGATCCGAATCGTAAATTCCAGGATGTCTTTTTCACTGGGGGGATTTGCCACGGAATAGGCCCTGAAAATCGACTCTTCTGTTTTTGACCGCAACCCCCAGAGGTTGAAGGCATCCCAGTCGGGCCTAAACCGTTCAGCCACCCTGGCCCTGAATTCTGAAAACGAAAACTCATACTCCGGGATATCAATCTGTATATAGGCCCCGGCCTTGAATTCAAGTGCCTCGCCGGGATCGAGTTTCAGTACCAGTTCCTTGATAAATGTCGCGACATTATCGTTTGAAACTACGGTAGCGCCGTATTTTTTGACGTTGAAGATGTCTTCCGGCAACCGAATCTTCATATTCTCTTTGACCTTGAGCTGACAGGATAGACGAACATTTTCCTTTTTTTCCCGTCGGGTCAAATGGGCAAGCTCGGTGGGCAAAATACCTCTTCCACCCTCTTCTACCACGCACTTGCATGTCCCGCATGAACCTCCGCCGCCACAGGCCGATGGAATATAAATCTCATTGGCCGAAAGCGCAGATAAAAGTGTGATGCCACCGGGCACTTTTAAGCTTTTTTTCTCGTCATCATTGATAACAATATCACAGTCGTCCTTTTTAACGACTTTGGCTTCCACCAGCAAAAGGAGCCCCACAAGGATGAAGATGATGGAGGAAAAAACTGTCAGGCTAACAAGGTAAATCAATAATAATTCCTTTAAGGTCCGAGATTAAATGTCATAGATAACCCTATGTTCTATACCCATAACCCATTACCAAATTAAAGCGTAATCCCCGAAAACAACATAAACGCCATGGCCATAAGACCGGTAATAATCATGCTGATTCCAAAATTTTCAAGGCCCTTGGGGACATTGGCGTATCTGAGTTTTTTTAGAATTCCCGCCATGGTAACAATGGCGAGCATCCATCCGAAACCTGAACTTGCACCGAAAACAACAGATTCTATAAAATTATAATTCCGCTCCACCATGAACAAAGACGCTCCTAAAATGGCACAATTAACCGCAATCAGTGGAAGGAAGACCCCCAGTGCTATGTACAAAGGAGGCAAGTACCTGTCGATAATCATTTCCAACGCCTGAACGATGGCTGCAATAACGGCAATAAAGATAATAAATTTTAAGAAGCTAAGGTCAACTCTCGGAAAACCCGCCCATGCAAGGGCGCCGGGCGATAACAGATAATGATAAACGAGCCAGTTTACCGGTGTAGTAATGGAAAGCACAAACGTCACCGCCAAACCGAGTCCTATGGCGGTTTCCATTTTTCTGGAAATGGCCAGAAAAGAACACATTCCCAGAAAATAGGCCAAAAGGATATTGCCGACAAAAACAGAATTTAAAAATATGCTGATAAGGTTTTCCATAACTTATTCTTTTGAAACCGTCTTCTGAAGCCACACGATCAGGCCGATGGCAATAAACGCGCCGGGCGCCAGAACCATAAACCCCATATCTTCATATCCTGCGGCATAAAACGC
>PKTV01000370.1 GCA_002868985.1 Desulfobacteraceae bacterium
AAGCTTGTCATTAAAATGGTACATTCCCTTGTTCCAGATATACAAAGGATCTGCCACCTCCAATTTTTTCGTTTCGAACTCATCTTCAAAAAACTCGTCTTCAAAATCATCTTCAACATCCGGATTTTGAGATATCTCTTCTGTCTGCTCTACTGTTGTCGTTCTACTTTGATCGAGTGCGGAATAGTTGGGTGTTTCATGCAAAGAATCTAAGGGTTTGTGAGCACAACCGGTTGATAATAAAACAGCAAGCAGGAGAATCAGCAACCAATGGTTGAACGGTTTTTTGCTCATGTTAACAAGTCTCTTTTGAATGCCCTTTGGCCTCGGATCCAAAGGGTTTAAAAACGGTTATGAGTTGGGGCAACAGTGTCAGCGCGGCGATTAAGGCAATGAACATGGCCAATCCTGTCAACAGGCCGAAATATATACTCGGAATAAAATTGGACAAAATCAGAATTGAAAAACCGATGATGATGGTCACCGACGTATAGTACATTGCATGGCCGATGCTACCATGACACCGATGCATCGCCCGAATATAATTCTGATCGATTTTAATCTCATGAGCAAACCTGTGAATATAATGAATGGTATCATCCACAGCAATCCCCACACTGATGGAGGCAATGGTGATGGTCATCATATCCAGAGGAATATTCAGACATCCCATAACACCTAAAACGATTCCGATGGAAAGCAGATTGGGGAAAATGGCGATAAAAGCAATTTTTACCGACTTGAACAAAATCATAAACATGACCATTAAAGCCAGTATAACAACCCCCAGTGTAAGGATTTGAGATCGAAACAGACTCTGCAGCATATTGTTATACAATACCAGCATTCCGCTCAAATGGACACGATCTTGTTTTAATCCGAGCTTGTTCACCAATTCATAGCCGATTTTTTTCAGCAGCTGATTCCGCTTCAATGATTTTTCGGAATCCCTGACACGGATTGAAAAACGGACCTGATCGTTCGATAAAGACACATATGGTGATAGAGCCATATCCCTGAACTTAAGGGGAATTTGGGTATACAAAAGCGCCAGTTGGAAATCATCCAGAGGTTTGCCGTCATTGAGCTTTTCAGCAATTTTCACCATGGTTCCCAATGACAGAACTTTGCCGGTTTCCGGAAGGGAATCAAGATAATCATGAATCTTTATAACATGGGCCATTTTGTCGGAAGTAAACCAGTACTTGTCTAAGCTTTGGGCTTCATCAAATTCATTGAACTCTTCGAATTCATCATTGTTTTTCAAACCGGATTCAGATGTCGCAACGGGCGCTGTCAATTCCGTTTTTTCTAAATCGACAATAATGTCTAAAGGAGTGGTTCCGCCCAAATCCTGGTCGACAAGCTTCATTCCCTGATAAATCTCAGTGGTATGTTTAAAGTAATCAATAAAGCTGTTCTCAACCGTTAATCGGGTTATTCCAACAGCACCGAGTATCAAGGCGATGCCGCTGACTACCAGGATCATGGTACCGTGTGCTTCGGTAAATCGAGCCAATAATGGCACCAGCGAAAAATGTGATTTTTTGTTGTTTGACATATCGGCTTTGGGCATCAGCATCGACACCGAAGGGAACAGAAGAAATACCATGACAAGAGAAACCAGGATACCGGCGCTCATCATCCATCCGAAGTTTATAACGGGCAGTATATCACATAGAAGCAAAGAACTGAACCCGGCAATGGTCGTCAACGCAGCATACAGGCAGGGCTTGCCCATCAACTTAACGGTATCGAGGACAAGCTCACGTTGTTCGGCATCAGGATTTTTAATACAAAGTTCACGGTAGCGCACAATCAAGTGGAACGTTATGGCCATGGTAATGATGAGTTGCAGGGATATAAAATTAGACGATATCACGGTGACTTCCCATCCAAACAATCCCAGCAGTCCGATCATGGAGATCGCAGAAAAAGCACAGCAAAGCACCGGCAAAAGGACCCATCGTATCTTTTTAAAAATAATGCCCAGAGTGAGGATCAGAAAAAACAGCACCCCGAGACCAAATATTTTCAGATCGTTTTTAATAAAACTGATCAAATCGTCTGCGATCATGCTGACACCGCCAAGAAAGAGTTCGGCATCTTGCCGAAAGCCATCCATAATCGCACGAATT
>PKTV01000041.1 GCA_002868985.1 Desulfobacteraceae bacterium
CAACAAAGCAGAAGCGATCTTCAACCAACAGATGAAAAAATAGCAATAACGTCCGGAACCCGGAATATGAAAAAAAGCTCTGGGTTCCGGATTTTTAATTACTGATAAAGAAATGAATCGAAATAGATATGTTCAATTGGTTTTTTTGTATGTTTATTGATAACTTTTAGAAGTTCGCCTTTTATTGCAACGTAATCTCTTTCCTCAACCCATTTGTTCATTTCCTCTTGGTCAATGTTCGTCAACATGTCACTCTTTATTCTGTCTATTTTTTGATTCAAATCCGCATATTGTGTTTTATTTTCATAAGGAATGGCCATTTCCAACATCAAATAATTTTGAGTGCCGAGATTCGACATAAGTTGGCATTTTAGATATTTTAATCCACCTTTATCCTTTTTTTGTCTTAACATGGATATGTTTTGGAAATTCATTTTTTCATTATGATAAATAAAAGCCGTAACACATATAACGATCAACACAAAAACAGATAGAACTATCGCTAAAAATCTCCCTCTATTATCTTCAACATTCATAATATTTTTCTATCCTATTGAAAAGATGAGATTATTAAGGACAAGCGCGATTTAAATGCATGGGATTGGTCGTCCGATTAGCTTGTCCCCATCTAACAGGTGATCGTTTGGAAGCCCTACACTTCCGCCCCTCAGAGGATGTGTTTTTCAACAGACAAGTATATCTTTGATGAATTTTCATCGGTATTTTTGCTAAAAACTTTAATTGTTTTTTTATGGTAAGCGATGATCGGGCAAAAAACGCTTTAGTGTTGACTTTTTTAAAGATGTATGATCGAAAAAGAGTTGTCCTTCATGTGCATGGTAACCTATTAAAAGCGATGGACAAATCTTCTAATGGGTTGCAACGGTTTTGAATATTTTCGAACGTGTGAAGTAGGTTAATACGTCTTTTTTTCTTTGAACAAGGAGAGATATCAATTGTACGGCTTTCATGCAATATCGGTTCATAACGGCTGGGCAATGTCCATTGCCGGCGCTTTGATCGTCTTTTCCGGACTGGTTGTTCTATCCACCGCAATTTCTCAAATTCACAGGATACTGCTGTTCTTTGAAAATAAATATGCCAGCTTCCGAAACAACAACCAAATACAGGAAAACGACGCGCCCGAAGAACAGCCGGATTCAAGTTTGCCCAAAGAATTTCCCTCGGACCTTAATGAAATCGCCCTTCTTTATAGCCCTTTGCTCAAAGAAATTGGTGATACTTTTTATCTTTCCGATCTTTATAAAATTGCCAAGGAAAGCAATTTTCCACACCCACATATAACGTTTACAGCCTTTCGTGATGCCAAAATATTAACTCCCCACGGTGAAGGTGTATTCAGCTGGAATTTACCCATAGAGGATAAAACTACTGACAACGATTAAAGGTTAATGCATGGATCTGCTATTTCAATTTTTATCAAATACCGGGTATTATCTGGCCGACTATCGAAATGTTATCATGATCGTGATCGGCACTGTATTTTTATATCTTGGAACCGCGAAAAAATACGAGCCGCTTCTTCTTGTTCCCATCGGCTTTGGTATTTTAGTGGGGAATGTTCCTTTTTTTAAGGGATTCGGGCTCGGTATCTATGAAAGCAACAGTGTACTTCACTATTTGTATTTCGGCGTGACCACGGGCCTCTATCCTTCTATCGTTTTTTTAGGCCTCGGGGCAATGACCGATTTTTCTTCTTTACTGGCTCGGCCGAGTCTCATGCTATTGGGGGCGGCCGCTCAAATGGGAATCTTTTTTACCCTGCTGGGCGCTCTGGCCTTGGGCTTTTTGCCCAAGGAAGCCGCATCCATTGCCATTATCGGCGGCGCCGACGGACCGACATCCATTTTTCTTACCGCCAAACTGGCGCCCCATCTCATCGGACCCATCGCCATAGCTGCCTATTCCTATATGGCATTGATCCCCGTTATTCAGCCGCCCATCATGAGACTTTTGACCAGCCGTGAGGAAAGACTCATCCGTATGCCGGAACTTCGGGAAGTGTCCAAGAAAGAACGTATCATCTTCCCCGGCATAGCTGTTATCTTGTGCTGTTTCCTTGCGCCGGCTTCCATACCGCTTCTTGGAATGTTCTTTTTTGGTAATTTCTTAAAAG
>PKTV01000282.1 GCA_002868985.1 Desulfobacteraceae bacterium
AAATAATTATAATTTTTAAATAGAAAAAAGATTGTGGTACCATACCAGGCACCAATAAGATGTAACATACAGATTTTCATATAATTTATCATTTTTCGATCACTTTATATTTTGGTTCTGTCCGATAATGGGCCAACGCAATATTTCCCTTGATAATTTTATTTCGACACACAAATTCTAAAGGCTTTTAGACATTATCCGGGTGTGAAACTTCGGGCAAAAAGACATCTTTAAATCATTAAAAGGCCAGAAGTGACATTATTTTGACAGAATTATCCGAATTTTTCTCTAAGACTCTGTACTTTAAGGCCGAGAAAACCTCCTTATTGTGTTTTTCCCACAGGCTGATTTTCAATTTCCATTATAGAGGTTGAGTTCGTTGAACGAGGTATGAAATAAGCGTAAATTAACTGTTTTTTAAACTATAGACGAATCCCCATCTTGTCAAGAAGATAAGAGAGGTAAAGGGCTAAGCTATTGACAAATTGAAAGTTTAATGCACTAATACCGTAACTCACGATCAAAGGCTTTCGCTATAATGGAATAATACGTTTAATCCAGACATTCATTTTATTCACCTTCCAAAGGAGCCGCTTATGAAAAAGAAATGTGGAATCAAATTCTCTGATCTCAGATCGATATGTGACCCAAAAATGTTCACTTTTAAGAATACCGCGGAAGTTAACCCACTGGACAAAGTCATCGGCCAGGAACGAGCGGTTCAGGCCATTGAGTTTGGCCTGAACATAAAAAGTCCGGGGTATAATATGTTTGTTACAGGAATAGAGGGTACCGGCAAATCAACCATTATCAGAGATATCGTTACTCAGCATGCCAAAAATTTACCCTCTCCCGTGGACTGGTGCATGGTCAATAATTTTAAGGATGAATATCATCCTAAAGCCATTTCTGTTCCCAAAGGGAAAGCAACCCGGTTTTCCAAAACCATGAACAAGTTGATTGATGATTTGAGAAAAGAACTTCCCAAAGCCTTTGAACATGAATCCTATCAGCAAAGACTATCTGAAATCCAAAAAAAATTCCTTGATCAGCAAAAAGATATCATTAAAAAACTCGAGGCATCAGCATCACAACACGATATTCAGATTAACAGGACCAAAGCCGGCTACCAGACCATCCCCATCGTAGAAAAAAAGGCGATCTCACCGGAAGAATTCCTCACTCTCCCAAAGCAAAAACAGACTGAAATCGAAGAAAATATCAGCCTTGTTCAATCTGAAATCGACGTCACAATTCGTGAAATCAACAAAATCAATCAGTCGATGAATTCACAGGTTGAAAAACTGATGCAGGAAATAGCACTCTTTGTTGTAAAACAGCGGATAGATGTCATAAGGGATGAATACAAAGCCTCCAAAGATATCTTGATCTATTTAGATGACGTACAGGCCGACATTCTTGAAAACGTTCAGGATTTTATCGCTTCAACCGAACCAAAATCACCCATGGAAGGCCTGATGTTTCAAGCCGCCAAACCCTCTTTTCTGCGTTACCAGATAAATGTTCTGGTGGATCAAAAAGATTTAAAAGGTGCGCCGGTTATTTTTGAGACAAATCCCACGTATCAAAATGTTTTCGGCCAAATCGAAAAAAGAGCTTACATGGGGACGGTGACCACTGACTTTACTATGGTTCAGGCCGGATCAATTTTAAGAGCCAACGGCGGCTATTTGATCATGGAAATCGAATCTATTCTTATGAACCCGATTGTATGGGAAACGCTCAAACGTACACTTCAAAATAAATTGCTGTCCATAGAAGACGTCACATCGAGTATGGGATATGGCACATCATCAATACGACCGGAACCGATTCCGATGGAAGTCAAGGTAATTTTATTGGGCAGTTATCATCTTTTTCATTTGCTCCAGAACCATGATTCAAAATTCAATAAAATATTCAAGGTGAGAGCAGACTTTGATCATGAAGTTACAAAAAATGATGATACCATTCAAAAGTATGCACGCTTCATTGCCCGAGTCTGCAAGGAAGAAGAGCTTCTTCCCCTAACACCAAAAGGAGTTGCCTCCATCGTAGAATATGGTGAAAAATATATCTCCAACAAACATAAACTTTCCATTAGGTTCGGACCTGTTATGGGAATTTTAATAGA
>PKTV01000554.1 GCA_002868985.1 Desulfobacteraceae bacterium
GGCTCCGCGGTGAGTAATTTTTTAAAGACCCTTTTAGGGTCACCATCAAGCCACCCTTTTTAGGGGTGGTTATTGACTTCAGGGGTTCGATATTGTTTCGAATTTGATATATTTTAAAAGTCTAAAGAGTGCCATCAAAACAATCCTTGAACCACTTCACCGCTTCCCGCAAAAAACTTTTCTGATGTTTTTTGTTGCTCATAAGGTGGTTACCGCCCTTTTGAATGATCAGTTTTTTCGGATTGTTTGATTTCGTGTAAATCTCGTGGGCATTGGTAGGCGGCACAGTTGTGTCGGAATCACCGTGTAAAATAAAGATGTGGTGAAGGTGCTTGAGCTGGTCTGAGATGTCCCAGGTTAGATATTTCTGGTCCAGCAATGGTTTAATTTTTTCGGAATCATCTGATTTTTTCAAAGCCGTGGTTACGGAACTGCTGCGAATAGGAGACGCATAGGTGACCCATGCGTCGATGTCGAGGACATCTGCCACAGAAATACAGACGGTCCCTCCCATGCTGCTTCCAAAAAGCCCGATCTTTTTTCCAATGTCATCTCGCATTTGGATGGTGTTTACGGCACTGATCAGATCATTGCGACGGCCATTTAAGGAGGTAATTTCGTTAAAAACACCGTCACTCTGTCCACAGCCTCGATGGTCGAATCTAAAATATGCGATACCGTGGGCATTACATTCTCGAGCCAGGGCAATCTGCTTTGGGGAAAAACTATTGCTGAGCAGACCGTGAGAACCGATGACAACCGGCGGCAGGCTGGTTTCCGGCAAGTGAAGCATACCTTTTAGAAGGAATCCGTTGGATGTAAAAGTGATATTTATTTGATTCATGGTTGGATTATCTCATGATTCGTGATATTTTTCAATGCATGAAAATTAAAAAAGGACAGTTGCTGGAGCTTGACATTTCCGGAATCGCCTTTGGCGGAAAAGGGATTGCGAAGATAAACGGTCTAACCGTTTTTGTAGAAAAAGCCGTTCCAATGGATCAGGTTGTCGCCCGTATTGTTAAAAGAAAAAAGCAGTATGCCGAGGCCTTTATCGACACCCTCATTAAACCGTCACCCTTCAGGGTCGCTCCGCAGTGCATGTACAGCGGGTTTTGCGGGGGCTGCAAATGGCAGTTTTTAAATTACGACAAACAGCTCGAATACAAACAACAGCATGTTATGGAGTCCATCGAACGGATAGGTCAGATTCAGGGTGTACCGGTGCATCCGACAATTCCTTCACCGGAAATATTTGAATACCGGAACAAGATGGAGTTTTCATGTTCCGACCGCAGGTGGGTCCTGCCGGACGAGATGGACAAATCGGATATTGACAAAAGCTTTGCCCTTGGACTTCATGTTCCGGGAACTTTTTACAAGGTAATCGACACCCGTGTATGTTTTCTTCAACCTGAACTCGGCAACCATATCCTTGACGACGTCAGGAAATTTATTCGGGCTTCAGGTGTTCCTGTCTATGGACTTCATAGTCATATCGGTTTTTGGCGCTTTCTCATGCTGAGGTATTCTAAGGCGTATGACCAGTGGATGGTCAATATCATCACCGCAAAAGAGGACCGAAAAACCGTCCAACCCCTGGCCGATCAACTGGTGAACACATATCCTCAAATCGTATCGGTGGTAAACAATATCACTTCACGAAAAGCCGGAGTTGCTGTTGGAGAGTATGAAATTTTGCTTTCCGGACAGCCCTGTATCAGAGATAAAATCGGCGAATTTGAATTTGAAATATCGGCAAACTCATTTTTTCAAACCAATACCCGGGGCGCACAACGTTTATACGAAACCATAAAGGAATATGCTGATCTTTCAGGCAGCGAAACGGTTGTGGATCTTTACTGCGGGACAGGGGCCATCGCCATATATATATCCGGGGCAGCCAAAACAGTAATCGGCATTGAAATCGCTGAAAGCGCAGTAAAGGATGCAATGAACAACTGTCGGATTAACAAGATTTCCAATTGCCGGTTTATCCTCGGAGACATTAAAGAAAAGCTTGCCGAACTCAAGGCCCCACCGGACATGATGATCATAGAGCCGCCGAGGGCTGGAATGCACAAGGATGTGGTTTGCAAAATTCTTGAATTGGCGCCGGCCAGAATAGTATA
>PKTV01000059.1 GCA_002868985.1 Desulfobacteraceae bacterium
ACAAAGGCGATTCAGGATACCGGCCGTGTCTATACTATAGCCGACTCCGGAAAAAGTTATGCGAATTTCCTGAAGCACACCGTTCCGGGAAAGAATTATTTTAAAGGACTGAAAATAATAATGGACTGTTCAAACGGAGCGACGTTTGACGTGGCGCCGGAACTTTTGACCATTCTTGGCGCAGAGGTTGATGCGCTGTTTGTCCGTCCTGATGGAAAGAATATCAATGATAGCTGTGGATCCCAGAATCCGGAAGTGCTGAGAAAAAATGTTGTAAATAAAGGGGCTGATATCGGTCTTGCTTTTGACGGAGATGGAGACAGGCTTGTGGCTGTGGATGAAAAAGGGGGTATTGCAACCGGCGACCAGATTATTGCGATTTGTGCAAGATACATGAAACAAGCTGGGACCCTTAAAGGGAATTGTGTGGTCAGTACAGTCATGAGCAATTTGGGTCTTCGCCTTGCCTTAACAGAAATGGGCATAGAACATATTGTATCAGAAGTGGGGGATCGTCGTGTTGTTGAAAAAATGATTTCTTCAGGATCTGTGTTAGGAGGTGAAGACTCCGGTCATATGATTTTTTTAGACCATCATACCACTGGCGATGGTATTCTTACAGCCTTAAGACTGCTTGAAATTATAAAAGCAGAATCAAAACCATTGTCAGAGCTTCGAAAAATAATGACCGTATTTCCACAGATCCTCATAAATGTCGAAGTGAGCCATAAACCTGTTATAGAGACCGTACCTGAGATAAAAGATGCGATTACATCGGTGGAACGACGTCTGGATAATGAGGGCAGGGTACTGGTGCGTTATTCAGGCACCGAACCGATATGCAGGGTCATGGTTGAAGGACCGAGCACAGATAAAACCAGAATTTACTGCCAAGAATTGGCTGATGTGATAAAGAAAAATATCGGAAAAATATAGGAAAGAGGAAAAAAGTCCAGAGATCAGAAGTCGGAGGTTGGAAGATAACCCATCAACCAAAAAATATAAGTGGTTTCAAAATGTTCAATTGGGTTCAAGATCAAGACGGACTGGAACGGCCAACCGCAGTAATATCGGGAATATTTCGAGGATTGGGCGTACCAGTCCAACGCAGAGATTGAATCCCAGAGGAGGTTTTGTAACCACTTCTAGTCTCTATTGCCTAAAATACGAAGCAGCATAAGAAACAAGTTTATAAAATCAAGATACAACGTCAGAGCACCTAATATTGCACCCTTTCTGACGGTTCCGCTGTCAAGGTTGTCCGGTTGTGACAGCGCCATGGTTCTGAGCTTCTGTGTATCATAGGCCGTTAGACCCACAAAAACGACAACACCGATATAACTGACGATCAAACTCATACCGGAACTGCGTACAAATAGGTTTACGACCGATGCAATCACAATGCCGATGAGCCCCATAAACATGAACTGTCCCATGGATGTCAGATCACGTTTAGTGACCATACCGTAAATACTGGATACAATAAATGTCGCTGCACAGATAAAAAATGTTGAGGTTATTGAAGATCTTGTATAGATTAGAAATATTGCTGAAATCGTTGCTCCGTTTAATGCCGCATACAGCACAAACAAAGAGGTTGCGGTTGAAGCCTGCATTTTGTGAACTCTGGCGCTGATGGTAAAGACAAGAATAAGTTCACCGATGATCAATCCAAAAAAAATGAGCTGATTTCCAAAGATCAGTTTTAATAGGGTTTCGCTGTTTGATACATAAAATGCGACAACACCCGTTAGTCCGAGACCGATGGCCATCCAATTGTAGACGCTTCGAATAAACTCGTTGACCCGGATTTGGGCCCGCGCTTTATTAAGCGGAATAGATTGCATTTTAACCTCCTGATATTAATAACATTTACTCAATATCATTCTGTTTGAAAACATGTCAGATGTTATTTCCGACAATTCGAGATATATATAACACACAAATATCGTATTGCAAGATTAAAACCGTCTATTATCGCCATGAACCCTGATCAGTTATATCAAGATCTTAAAGAACTTGCTGAAAAATTAAATATTTCAATAAAAACCGTTGAATCGCATATGCGATTAGCATTACAACAACTAAAAAAGTCTATTGGAAGCTCATACGAACTTATTTTACTTGG
>PKTV01000182.1 GCA_002868985.1 Desulfobacteraceae bacterium
ATACCTGCATAGCAAAGCTGGGACCTTCAGCTTAGCTGAAGGTTTAATGGATTAATTAATGAGGATCTTTATAATCCCATAATAACAGAACCTCATGCACATTTTGTCCAGAATCTTCTGCAAATTTAAACGAACTTTTAGTGATATTTATGATATAAAGTAGAACATTAAAAAAGGGCCACAAGTTGTTGAAAATACTTGCAAGCCCTTGATGTTTAAGTGGAGGCGGCAACCAGATTCGAACTGGTGAATAGCGGTTTTGCAGACCGCTGCCTTACCACTTGGCTATGCCGCCAAAAAAAAATGGAGCGGGAAACGGGATTTGAACCCGCGACTTCGACCTTGGCAAGGTCGCACTCTACCACTGAGTTATTCCCGCTCAATAGTTAAACTTTCATAGATAGATTTTCCGATTTTGTCAATAGAAAATTTTACACCTGGAGAAAGCGTCTGTACTGGATAAAATAAGCTGCACCTGACCAAACCGTTAACGTCAACGCAACCCACAAAAAGATGGTCCCTATTGCATGAAAATCAATTGAAAGATAGGAAAAATGTATCATCAGTGGAATGATGGCCGCAATTTGAAATCCGGTTTTATATTTCCCAAGGCTGGACGCAGATAAATCCTTACCATTTTGCGCGATAATATTCCTCAAACCGGTTACGGCAATTTCCCTTCCAATAATAATGCAAACTATCCAGGCAGGAATCCACCCTAAAGCGGTCAGCATAATAAAAGAAGTTGAAACCAGAACTTTATCGGCAATGGGATCCATAACTTTTCCAAAATTAGACACCAGCCCTTTTTGTCTAGCAAAAAAGCCGTCCAAAAAATCGGTTATAGCCGCTGCGCTGAAAATCAATGCTGTAATAAACGTATTGGCTCTATTCGGGGACAAAAGAAGAATCACAATAATTGGCGATGCAGCAACCCGGAACAATGTCAAGTTATTGGGATTGCTCAAAATTTTTATAATTTGTCCTCTCGAAAACATTTTTTTGATTAAATTCCTAACCCGGATAAACCGGAAAAGTTACAAGTGATCTAAAGTTAAGGAGTCGCTACGCTCCAACTTTTATATTAAATAGATGGAACTCCACAACTTTAGTCACTTTAGCTCACTTTAGTCACTTCACACTCAATGGATCTATATCTTTTTTTACCACAAAAAACACAAAATATATTACTAAACGCCTAAGTTGTTCTCTACCTTTTGGCCCTGTTCCAGTCATCCAAGAATGCCTTGAGACCTTTATCGGTCAAGGGGTGAGCCGCCAATTTGCTGAGAACATTAAAGGGAATCGTGGCAATGTCGGCACCCATTAAGGCCGATTCCAGAACATGAAGGGGATTGCGAATGCTTGCAACGATGATTTCAGTATCAAAGGCATAGTTACTGTAAATTTCAACAATCTGTTCAACCAGCAGAAGACCTTCCTGAGATATGTCATCTAAGCGACCAATGAAAGGGCTAACATAAGTCGCCCCGGCTTTTGCAGCCATCAGCGCCTGAAGCGGTGAAAAGACCAGTGTTACATTTGTTTTTATCCCTTCTTCTGAAAGTTTTCGTGTCGCTTTTAAACCATCCACCAACATGGGAATTTTTACAACAATATTATTGTGAATTTTTGATAGCTTGCGGGCCTCTTCAACCATGCCTTCGGTGTCGGTGCTCACCACCTCGGCACTGATGGGGCCATCCACTATTTCACAAATCTCTTTTATAATCTCTTCGAAATCTCGACCCTCTTTTGCAATCAAACTGGGGTTGGTGGTCACGCCGTCAACCATCCCCATGTCGTTTGCTTCCTTAATTTCATCGATGTTTGCAGTATCTATAAAAAATTTCATCCAGCATCCTCCTGTGTATTATTTTTGGAATTCTTCCACTCGTTTTTTTTAGAAAATAGGAATTAATAGCTAACCGCAAATGGACCTGCCCGCCATCGCTCTCGCTCAGGCGAGGCGGGCGGGGTGGTTTCCCTTAACCCTTTGTCTGCTTTTCTAAAAACTTATCTTTGCATTCTTTGCTGCAAAAATATACATCCTTTCCTTTAATATTTAAATGCACGCCATCTCTTTTGGCGAAATATATTTCACAATAAGGATCTTTGACCATAACAT
>PKTV01000034.1 GCA_002868985.1 Desulfobacteraceae bacterium
ATTTTACGAAAGGCCTTACATAGGGTATCTTCTTCTCATTGGCATAACCAAGGGCGTGCCCGGTTCCCGAATCCGGAATGCCGGCAACGCAATCAATCTCGATATCGTCCTCTCTTGCAAGAACAGCGCCGCATCTGTTTCTTACAAATTCTACATTAATTTTTTCGTAGTTTGAGGCGGGATAGCCATAGTATACCCACAAAAAAGCACATATCTGCATCTTTTCTTCGGGTTCCTTTTTCTGCGCGCACCCTTCAGCCGTAATGAAAACAATCTCGCCCGGACCCAGATACTTTTCAATCTCAAAATCCAGGTTCAGGAATGCACACGTTTCGGAGGAAGCGGCATAAGAACCGTCTTTGGCGCCAATAACGATCGGTGTTCTCCCCAATTTATCCCGTGCAGCATAAATACCCGTTTCCGTAAGCAAGAGCATCGAACAGGAACCTTTAATCAGGTCCTGGGCATACTGTATCCCTTCCTCGAAAGAATCTTTTTCACAGATTAATGTAGCGACTGTCTCCGTTGGGCTTAAATCTCCACCACTTGTTTCATAAAAATGGATTTTTTTTCGAAAGGCCTTTTTAACAAGCTCATCGATGTTGTTTATTTTACCGACGGTAACAATGCCAAATCTTCCCAAATGAGACCTGAAGATCAACGGCTGTGCATCGTAATCGCTGATAACTCCGATCCCTTGGTTGCCCCGAAGCTTGGGAAGATCCGATTCAAATTTGGACCTAAAATAATTGTTTTCAATATTATGAATGGAACGAGAGAATCCTTCAGAATTTTTTGTCGCCAATCCCCCTCGTTTGGTCCCGAGATGAGAATGATAATCCGTTCCATAAAACAGATCATTGGTACAATCATCCTTTGATACAACGCCAAATACGCCCCCCATGTAACCCCCTTCGGTAAATGAATTTGCATACGGTGCATTTCAAATCGTATATGTCACCTTGTCGCAATATTAAAAATTTTTTTCCCTTCTCGCTATAGTTGTTCTAAACCAAAAATTCAACCTTTAAGTGACACTAATTTTTTTCACTCAAATTATCCGGCGTTGTTTAAAATAAAGCGTATTTTTTGAACAAAACTCACATAATAAAAAATTTCTGTTGACAAACAAACCCATGGTATTTATTTTTATAAATCTAATAAACATGCACAAAGCTGTGCAACATACGTAAAAACGCACAAAGTTGTGCAACATCAATCTGGAGTTGTTTAAGACAAAGACGTCGTTTTCCATAACAAGTGGATAAAGACGTCTTTTTTTTTTCAATGCACTGTAATTTCATCGCAAACTTGTTGTTTGGTGGCAAATACAAAGGGATTTAGGTACGCGTAAATGGTTGAAAATTATAAACCTAAAATAACATTGTTCCATTGTATCAACGCATTTGACGATACTGCCGAGTTGTTTTTAACAGGAAAGGATATGTGTGAGATACAAACTGTCAAGATGCCCTGTTCGAGCATGGTTAAGGATGTTTTTCTGCTAAGGGCATTTGAAGCCGGATCCGACGCCGTGGTTGTGCTGGTCTGTCCCGAAGGACAGTGCCGGTTTTTGGAGGGCAACATCAGGGCAAAAAAACGCGTGGCATGGGTCCGGAACCTGCTGGATGAAATTGGACTGAACGGTCAACGGTTGTCCCTGAGCAACATCTCCTCCGGAGATAAAATTACCGCCGGTCAAATAATAGATGATGTATTAAAAACCTTGGCCGAGGTAGGTCCCAACCCGGCCGTATGAAAGGAGTCTGTTGATTAATGGTCTTTTCGCACAATCTCTGCGTTATGCTTAAAAAATAATCCTCGGAATATTAAACATATGCCTGTGGTTATTTTTTTCGCATGCCTTGATCCTGAACAAAAATCCTCATTAATCAAAAGACTCTTGACTGGAGTCGATCAATGATAGTTGGAGAGCAAAAATCCATATCGGAAATCAAAACGATCATCGCACCCTATAAGAAAATCCTTATTCTGGGATGCGGCACTTGTGTAAAAACATGTTTTGCGGGTGGCGAAGACGAAGTCGCCGTGCTGGCATCCGCCTTAAGACTGGCCTGTAAAAAAGACGGTAAAGAAATCGACATCGAGGAGTTTACAGTGGAGCG
>PKTV01000277.1 GCA_002868985.1 Desulfobacteraceae bacterium
ATAATAAGGGAGAATAAAAGCGCCAGTAAAAAAGGAATGCCCATGGAGTAAAAGCTCAAGGAAACATATGCCCCAATCAGCGTCATCTCTCCCATGGCCAGATTCAGCACGCCCGAGCACTTATATATCAGCACCCATCCAAGGGCCACAAGGGCATAGATGCCACCCACCATGACCCCTGAAGTAAAGGTCATTAAAAACATTTCCATTCGTCACTCCATTTAAAATCGAAGATTGTTTAATTCAACATATGATTTCTTCATACAATTTTCAATCGTAAATTGTAAATCCTTCACCTATAATCTATTCTCTATTTTCTCTTTCCTCTTTTCTCTTTCCTATTTTCTATTTCCTATTCCTCGACCTTCCTGATATGCAGATCGGTTTTAATATGTGCCTCCCGTCCATCTTCATACTTTATCGTTGTATCGATATGCACATTATCATTATCTAAATAGAGGGCCTCAACGATGTCCTGATACCTTTTTTCCACAAAGGCCCGTCGCAGTTTCCTCGTTCTTGTCAGTTCATCATCATCTGCATCGAACTCTTTATAGAGATTCATGAACTTTACGACTCGGGCAGTTTCCGGGAGATCTTTGTTGGCCTGACGTATCTGCGCTTCCACCAGGTTGTAGATATCAGGCATCTGGGATAGTTCCTGATAACTCGTGTAATTGATCTTTTTCTCGTCGGCCCAGTTACCCACCACAGCATAATCGATACAAATGACCGCAGTTACATATTCCCGCTTGTCTCCGATGACCCATGAATCTCTCACATAGGGGCTGAATTTCAGGCGGGTTTCCAGGTACTGGGGAGAAAAAGGTCTTCCGTCCCTGAGAGTAAAGACGTCTTTGGTACGATCAAAAACCACCAGGTTACCGTCATCATCAATAAACCCCTTGTCACCTGAATAGAGCCAGCCGTCTATCAAGGTCTCTTGGGTTGCTTCCGGATTTTTATAGTAACCCAAAAAAACGGAAGGGCTTCTGGTTAGGATTTCACCGTCTTCAGTGATTTTTATTTCTGTTTCAGGAATCGGATGACCCACTGTATCGAATTTTATATCTCCGCTTCGATGGACCACAGAAATGCCTGCAACTTCGGTCTGGCCATAGATCTGCTTTAGGTTTACTCCCAGTGCATGAAAAAAACGAAAGTGATCCGGACCCATGGCCGCTCCGCCCGTATAGGCATTTCGAACACGAGACAGGCCGAGATGGTCCTTTATTTTCTTTTGTACGCTAATATACGCCAGCCATTGTAAAAACGCCCAGTACCATGGAATTCGTTTTTTCTGAAACTTAAGATCCGCCACATGATAACCGATTTTCGTGGAAAGTGCATAAAATTTACGTTTCATCCACGTGGCATCCAGATATTTAACCTGTATCGTTCGGGTCATCTGCTCGTACATACGCGGGGGAGCAAACATCACATGGGGACCGACCTCCCTGATGTTCTCCTGGCCGGTTTCCGGTTTCTCCGGGAAATTGATGGTATATCCCACCTGCAGGCCGCAGGAAATCGACATCATCTGTTCCCCGATCCATGCAAAAGGCAGATAAGAGGCATAATCATCCGTTTCCATACACGGATCAACAGCCATGAGGTGCTGCCCCATGGTCAGCATATTATTGTGGGACAAGAGTGCCCCCTTAGGCAACGACGTGGTTCCGGAAGTATAAAAAAGCAACGCCACTTCATCACCGTGGCCTTTTTGGATCATTTTTTCAAAAAGCTCGGGCTGTTGTTGCTCGAGTTCCCGGCCCAGATCCTGAACTTCTTTTAAGCTGATCAGATAGTCCTGGTTGTAATCCCGCATTCCCTTGGGATCATCCCAAATAATCCTTTCCAGTTTGGGACATTCATTAAAAACAGAGATGGCCTTGTCGACTTCCTCCTGCCCTTCCCCGAATAAAAATTTTGTATCCGAATGGTCGATGATGTATTTGACTTCATCAATCAGGCAGTCCTGGAACAGCCAAACCCCTACGCCCCTTGCGCATATCGTCGCCATTTCAGCCCACAGGCCCTCGGGACGATTGTCGCCGATCATAGCAACCTTATCCCCTTCTTCAAGGCCTAAACGAATAAGCCCAAGTGTCAAGTACTTG
>PKTV01000535.1 GCA_002868985.1 Desulfobacteraceae bacterium
AGTGACGGGGTCATGCCCCGACAACATTTGGCGGGTGCCGATAAAGGAGGGAGGTCATATGCTATTATTAGGTGAGAGTTTAAACGTTATATCTACAAAGATCGGAAGGGCATTCAAAGCGCGTGATCCCAAGCCGATTCAGGAGGAAGCCCTTTTTCAAAAGAAAAAAGGGATGGATATTATCGACATCAACCTTGGCCCGGCCAAAAAAGATGGACACGAGTTGATGCCCTGGGTGGTTGAGGTGGTCCAAGAAGTGGTGGACGATATCCCCCTGGCTTTGGACACATCCAACATCGATGCCATAGCAGCAGCGCTTAAGGTTTGCAAGCTGCCGCCCATTATCAATTCCATCATGTGCCGTCCGGAACGCTATGAGAAGATGATTCCTCTGGCCGCGGAACATAATGCCGACTTCGTTGCTCTGATGTGGGGTCCTGAGGGCCTTCCGCGGGATGAGAATGAACGAGCGGCGCTGTGCGTCGAACTTCTTTACACCGCTAATGAAGCCGGCATCCCCAATGAAAAGATCTGGGTAGACGGTATTGTAACACCGGTGAATATCCAGCAGCCACAAGCCATCAGCCTGATGGAATTTCAGGGAATGCTCCAGGATATCGCTCCAGGCGCAAGGAGCACCTGTGGGCTGTCGAACATATCCAATGGTCCGCCGGATCATCTGCGGCCGATTCTGAATCAGACGTATATGGTGATGCTCCAGAAATACGGGATGGAGTCGGTGATTGCCGATCCGCTGGACGACCAGTTGATTTCCATTGCCAGGGGCGAACGCCAGGATATTGTCGATCTGATTTATGGCATTATGGATGGTAATGATCCGGATATGGGCAGTCTTTCAAAAGAGCTGCAAGATTATGCAAAGACCACCAATGTCATCCTTGGCAAGTCTCTCTATTCGGATTCATGGCTTGAACTCTAATTGCTAATTAAAAATGCGTTGTTAAAAAGCCTCTCCTTAGGGAGGGGCTTTTTTATTGATGATTGACGGCTTCGCAAAAAGTCCAACTTCTGCGTTGCGCTGCATTCCCCGTCCTGTTAAATTCTCGCTACGCGAGACGGCAGAACCGATTTAACAGGGCAAGTCACCGCGGCGTACGATAAGTGCGCCTCATTCCTCGAAAATTGCGCGCCTTTTTATCCCGGAGGTTTTATGCGGGGGAATTTTAAGCTTTTTACTTTGCTGTCGAATACTGACTTTTTACGAGTTCATCAAGATTGAAAATTTGAAGATTGTTTGTTTGTCGGTTTCCAAGAGAAACACGCCGTCGCTACGATGCACCGCAATCAAATGCGTTTACACTGATAGCTGGTTGAAATATACTTGAAAATAGAAGCAACGTCTGATATTTTTACATGTTGATGTTTGAAGACATTTTCAGCCGTCAATCAACAATCATAAATCTTCAATCAAATGGGGGTCTGATGGTACAATCAAAAGCCCTTGAAGTAAATATTGCCAGTTATTATGTTGACGTCACCATTGATGAAAAATATTCAGTTCTACAAGAGGTGATGTCCAAATATTACGGCATCATGGAAGGATTTAATACTTTCCTTAAAGAACTTTCGCATCCTTATAAAAACTGGCAATTTATCGTTCAGGAAGCAAGGGTCTATTCCCTCGACTATTTTCATCTCCTTAAAAACCACCCCAAGGGACCTGAAGCTGCAGGACTGTTTGTCGATATTTTCACACAGGCAATTAATACAAAAATTGACTCAGAAGTCAGAGATGATGCCGCAGACAATTTTTTGCTTTTTATTCAAAAAGTGATAAAAGAATCTGAGACTGACTATAAAAGATTCAAACCGATCATTGATGATGCATTCGATCGTATCAGAAATTATGAGGGAGATGATTTCTTTTTATTTGTTAAAAGCTTTTATCAAATAAGGAAACTGGCTCAGGCGCTTTTAAATTATTCAACTGAAATGAATGGGGATTGTGAATCTATCAATCGACTCCTTGTTAAATATTATGATCGTATATATGGAAACTGGCTGAATGAAAAGGATCCTTGGGAATGGTTTAAAGAAGAGGCGGATAAAATTGACAGGCCGAAAAGGTTAAAGCGTTTTTTTAAAAATATTTCCCACG
>PKTV01000366.1 GCA_002868985.1 Desulfobacteraceae bacterium
CTGATGACCATCAGCGGCGTTCTCACTCCGGTAGAAGGCAATGTCCTCTACCAGGGCCAGTCGATTGTCGCTGTGCGTCCTGACAATATCGTCCAGATGGGCATCTGCCAGGTTCCGGAGGGTAGGATGATTTTCCCGCTGCTTACGGTTATGGAGAACCTCGACTTGGGTGCCTATCTAAGAAAGGACAAGAATGGGATCAAAGAGGACTTTGAGCGGATATTCAGGCTTTTTCCGGTTCTGCGCGAGCGCCGCAAACAGCACGGGGGCACACTTTCCGGCGGCGAACAGCAGATGCTGGCAATCGCCCGCGCCCTTATGGCACGACCCAGACTTCTCTTGCTCGACGAGCCATCTCTGGGCCTGGCACCAATCCTTGTCGATTCCATCTTCGAGACTATCCGCCAGATCAACGAACAAGGCATGACCATTCTATTGGTAGAGCAAAATGCCCAACTCGCTTTACAATTTTCCCACCGCGGATATGTAATTGAAACCGGCGAAATCGCTCTTGCCGATTCCTCGGCGGAACTGCTCAAGAATGAGCAGGTAAAAAAAGCCTATTTGGGTGAGTGATCCACATGTCTCCCAAAGCTACTTTATCCTGCCCTGAAATTCAGTGAAAGAAAATCCTCTCCTTTAAAGTTTAGAAAATCTGCTCTTTGGCGCTCCCAGAATTTTCTTGCTGTTTCGATAAGATGTTAGTATATATGCCATTAGATTTGAATCCTTTGCTGAAAAAGAACCCGCACGTGCTGCGAATTCAGAACAGAGGAATGCAAATAACAAGGAGTAGCCCTTTATTTTGAAAAAAATAGGAATTGTCGTAAAAGAAGATGTTGAGGCCAAAAGAAAAGCTGACGAACTTGAACATTGGCTCCGATCAAAAAATATAGATGTGGTCAGCAAAGAAAATCTGCCGCCAATACGCAGAATTTTAGACAGAGACAAATCTTTTGCTCCGCCGGATCTGTTTTGCGTTTTCGTGCTTGGCGGAGACGGAACTTTTTTGAGTGCAGTCCGCTGGATCGGAGATCAGAACATACCCATCTTAGGGGTCAAGTTCGGTGAAGTTGGTTTTCTTGCCGAAACAGTAGAAGACAACCTTTTTTCTGCTGCCGAGGCTGTACTGAACAATCAGTTTCTTACCGAATCCAGAATGCGCCTTCTGGTTAAAGTCATCCGTAACGAAAAAGAACTCGCCTGTGAAACCGTGTTGAACGACATTGTCATCAACAAGGGCGCACTTGCCAGACTCGCTCATATAGAAACATATATCGACGATCACTATCTGACCACCTTCAGTGCAGACGGGCTGATTGTTGCAACTCCCACCGGATCAACCGCTTATTCGCTTGCTGCAGGCGGCCCTGTTATCCATCCGAATGTGCCCGGAATCCTCATGACGCCAATTTGTCCCTTTACCTTGACCAACCGACCTCTAATCATCCCTGATTCTGCACGTATAAAAATTAAACTTGCAAAAAAATCGTCAGATATCATGCTGACATTCGACGGTCAGGCCGGTCTTGAGATTAATGAAACACATACCATCATTATCCGTAAAGGCCCTTATCCCATTAATATGATCACCTTGCCCGGCCAAGACTATTTTGATGTTCTAAAGGCTAAGCTGAGGTGGAGTGGGGGGCGTGTTTAACAACGGCGAATAAAATGACGGTATATATTACGATAAACCTATTTGCCTCCCTGAAAAAATTTACCCCGGTTTCTTCGGACAGCTATCCGGTTAAACCCGGAATAACCGTGAAAACACTGCTTGAAGAATTATGTGTTCCAGAAGACGAGGTAAAACTTGTTTTTATTGACGGTGTTAAGCATGATCTTGCAGCGGTTTTAAAAGGTGGTGAGAGGGTCGGCATTTTCCCGGCGGTGGGAGGCGGATGATTTGTAACCTGAATCAGAAAAAACATTCTTTTTACCGCATTATTTTTTTTCAACAACCACCCAGAAAAAAAAGCGGTCATCCTTATCAACATACGCATTAAATCCCTGCTCCTTTATCATCGCGACAATCTCATCAGAAGAAGAAAAATGACTTCGCATCAGAAATAATTTTTCTGCCAAAGCAACCCACTTTATGATGAACTTGTCGATA
>PKTV01000396.1 GCA_002868985.1 Desulfobacteraceae bacterium
AATAAGTCAGGCCTAACGCAGCAAGAGATTTGAAGTAGAGATATTGATCCCCCGGCATAAGTCTGGATATCTCCTGAGCCCTTTCTCCATGATATATGGCTTTGTCTAAATCTCCCATATTAATGCATGTCCAAGAAAGCCAGGCAGAAGCATAGCCAATGACTTTCTGGCTTTCGACCTCATTTCCCATCTTTAAGGCTTTTTCAAGATATTGATACGATTTGCTTAACCTCATCCTGCATGTCAATGCGAAACCAAGCCATGCATAAAACAGCCCGTTTTGTTGCTTGTCATCCTGTAATTCAGCCATTTTTTCATGTGCAAATAATAAGTCAGTAAGTCCCTTGAAATCGCCTCTATAGTAATAGACAATAGCCCACTTATTTAATAGTTCGATTAAAAGTTGGCCCTCTTCTTGCGACCGGCTTGATTTATTGCTAAGCAGCTCATAAGCTTCCTTGTAATATTCGTGGGATTCTTCCAAAGCATATCTTTTCATGCTTTTTTCACCCGACTTCATTAGATAGTCAACCGCCTTGAGAATGGAATGACTCTTCTGAAAATGAAACGCAAGAGTTTCATAAAACTCAGGGAGTCTGTTTTGAAAGAGATTCTCCATCACTGACGCAATTTGTTCATGAATTTCCTGTCGCTCTTTTTTTAGCAAACCGTTGTAAACAACCTCATGGGTGAGGGGGTGCTTGAAAATATACTCCATATCCGGCTGGATGGCCCTGATTCTGATCAGATCAATTCGCTCAAGATTGGTTAATTCCCGATCGATGTGATCTTTAAGCTCCGATAATTTTTTCAAAATCTTATAAAGAAATGCTCTGCCGATTACCGAAGCCTCCTGAAGAATACGTTTGGTTTCATATTCCAGTCGATCAAGCCTTCCGGCAATAAGACCATGGATCGAAGATGATATATCCAATTCAGTGATGGATCTTGTGATTTTCCAATTACCATTGTCTTGGACCGGCGTCTCAGATTCGATCAGGGAGTTGATGAGATCTTCCAGGTAAAAGGAATTTCCTTCAGCTTTGCTCTGAACCCAGCGCTTTAAATCGGGGGGAATGGTTGCGGTTTTCAGCAGCGATTCCAGCATATTCTGGGCTACCGAAAGTGACAGAGCCTGCAGTTGAATTTCATGATAATATTTGCCAATACTACTTAGTTGATGGCTTGTAAAAAGACTGAAGCTCGGCCGGTAAACACACAGCACAATGACAGGTTGTCGGAGCTCAAAACATGATAGCCGCAGGAGCTCTACAAAGGAGGGGTCCGCCCATTGTAAATCCTCCAGAAAGAAAACGGTCGGCGCTCTTTTGGCCAGAGCTTCAAGAATCGCCAGGATCGCCGTTTGCAGACGTGACTTCCAGAACTCAGGACTCAACGATGAATCCATCATATTTGGCCACAATATTGGAAACTTCGCCAAAGATTCGACTGGTGATCTCTTTGACCTCTTCCGGGTCCAGCTTTTCGGACATGGCCGTGTATCCGGTAAGATCGGAGAAAAGGACCGTTACGTGCTTTCGTTCACCATCAGCTGCAATGCGTGTTGCTTTGGTCTCTTTGGGTGGTGATTCAGAAATCTGGGTGTCTCGATCCTTATCTTTAAGGGCGGCAAATTCTGTAGAATTGCTTAAATCTTAGCCACATTCACCACAGAATTTTCTCCCAAGAGGAATGTTGGCTTTGCAAACAGGACATACTAACTCAAACTTAGCCCCACATTCTTCACAGAACTTTACTCCTTCACGATTCTCAAACTTGCATTTTGGACATTTCACTTTAGGGCCCTTTTTAAATGTTAAAATAGTTTGAATTAATAAGAGAGAAAGCCTGAATAGGTCAAAATCGTTTATCGAAATTAGAGCTTTAAATCAAGTGCAAAGAATCAATATCTTGTGGTTGATTGTTGGATGGAATTTTGGTGTTAACTTGCCGTAATTTTGTAGACGATAATATGTCCGTCCTGGCTGTCCCACCGCCTCAGACCGCCCATAAAATTATAATATACTGCGTGTTTTGACTGTGAACGGTTATTTGCCGGGCATCCACACCTGCTCGGGATCTATTCTCAACACAGTATACAAACCATCAGCTACCA
>PKTV01000210.1 GCA_002868985.1 Desulfobacteraceae bacterium
AAAATCTGGAAGACGATAATAATGAACAGTATTCCCTATGGAAAGAAGAGAAAAGGCTAAGATTCGGAACAAACGCACCCAAAATATCTGAAAAAATCCCTTTATCAAAATTTGGTATCGGATTTTTGATTCTGCTAATTCTTTTAATTTTGCTGTTTGCCAGAAATCGAAGCGCCGTGCTTGATAATCGAATTGCCGCATTGGAAAACAGCGTAAAAGGTTTTGAAGAAATGGTTGATAAGTTGGACGTGCTTGATAACCGGGTGACGCAAGTTTGGGAACAGGCCCAAACGTTTCAACAGTTCAAGGAGCGCTTTGACCGGTCTGAAGCAGCTTTAACGTCAAGGATGGATCAGATCGTGATAAATTTAGGCAACCTTCAAAAACAGATGTCCAAAGTCAGAACTCAGAAAGCCAAAACTTCAAAAACTGCAAAAGTATCCAAGAAAACCACCGGAAATCGATATCACATTGTTAAGCCCAGTGAAACATTGTACCAGATCGGACCCCGGTACGGTTTGACAGTAAAAGAATTGCGTCAGCTTAATAAACTGGGTGATGGTGATACCATCTATCCGGGACAAAAGCTTGTGGTAAGTCCTTGAGCCCTTCTATATGTGACAAACATCAATGCCCCCAGGAAATATTTTACCCTAATAAAGTTTTTTCAGCCTTTAATTTCAAAAGCTCTTTAGTAACATTTTGACGCGAAAAAAGACCATTTCTGGATGGAAACAAACAACAAAGGCAGAGCCCATGGACTCTGCCTTTGTTGTCTGATGGTTTTTTCGATGGACTATTTAAAGGTCCTCCATAACATCTTAGGTGTCGAGAAAATACTCCTGCCTTGGTTTTAGTCGAAAAACACTTTGTTTTTATCGGAAATTTTGTATCCTAAAGCTAAAAGTATCTTTCGTTTTGTTTCCATTCTGCATGGCATCCCATTTTCAATCCGTGTAATTGTAATAGTAGATATTCCAGCTTTTCTGGAAAGCTCGGCCTTACTCATCATGAGAGATTCTCGAATTTTTTTTAGGCGATTTTGGCTCATTGAATAAAATTTTCTTCCGTGTTGGTTTTAAAGATAATTATTAATTATATCATAAACTTGTATTTTATCAATGTCAAGCAAAATTATATATAATTTATATATAATTCTATTGAATTAGAATATATTGTATTTCATTAAAATAAGTTACCATATATTGTGCCCTAAAAATTTAATCTATTCTTGAAAATCGAACTGCTTAAATAAAACTTTTGTTTAAGTCACTCTGTCAGGGATTTTATCCCGACGTTGCGTTGATGATAGCCTCGGGGCAAAATTGCTATCGCAAGATTTTTCTGGATGACCGGTTTTCAGGTGCAAAATTTGATTAGTGTAGAAATTCCAAGATGATTCGTTCTGCACAACGTTGACTCGGTTTAGGGTTTGATGATATGGATAAATCTAAGGTTGGTTTTTTCATCATCCAAACGAATACAAATAATTCAAGTTTTTAATTAGGATGTCGATAAATTAATAAATTAAATCATTGATGAGCGTTAGAGCAAATCCAAGCACGGAACAAAATTAAAGGTCAAGGTCAACACTTGGAATATCATCATCGTTTAACAATACTAGACCACTATATTAGACAATTGCCTCCTTTTCCCGCAACTGTCAACAAGGTCATGGAAATCTGCCGTGATGTAAATACATCACCCACAGATCTGACCAAGGTCATCAGTTTAGACCCGGTGCTCACGGGAAAGGTGATGCAACTTGTTAATTCAGCCTATTTTGGTCTCTCACGTGAAATTATCTCCCCGGTTCGAGCGGTTGTGATGCTGGGTATGAATACGGTTAAAAATCTTGTTCTCGGCGCAACCGTGATGAGCGCCTTTGGGACAAGTAAAAACTTTCGTGCGTTAAACATGGATATGTTCTGGAAACATTCTCTTGGCGTCGGCGTTATTGCCAAACTGATCGCCCAAAAACGCAACATTGACCAAAAGCTGCTGGAGGGATATTTCATCGCCGGGCTTTTGCATGACATTGGAAAAATCCCTCTGAACAGCAAATTTTCTGATGAATACCGTAATATATTAGGAATACAGGAAAAAAAGCCCG
>PKTV01000068.1 GCA_002868985.1 Desulfobacteraceae bacterium
AAATACCACCATGATCACTTTCTCCGGGTTCACGATGTCGTATACGATTTCATTTAAAGCAATCGTTATGCCAGCATACGTCATCCCCAAAGAAAAGTTGTAACAATCTGAAATAAAATCATAATTCCAATAAAGATGGGGGGGGAGTGTCATGAGGCGACAATGAAACTGCCGTCAGTTTTTTTAACAGAATGTAAAATGGAAATCCGGCAACGAATCGCATCGATGACATATTATTGATCAGTAAAATCGCAAAAGGTATGCCAAGAACGGGTTTTGAAGGTGGTGCAAATAACTCTTTGATAAATCCGATTATTTTTAAAACTTCATTGATGTTTCTCTATGGAAGAAAAAGAATTGATGTCAGCATTTTTTACAAATTGTAAAAGCAAAATAGGCTGTTGGTCTAATATAGGATCTTATGGATAGTTTTTTTATGAAGACAATGCTGCTTTTTAATGAATTTTTAGCGCTGTTTAAAAAACAGCAGGCATAAATATTTCCCTGAATTTTATAAGTTTTCAAAATTACCAATGCGCCATACACGTTTAACGTCGACAAGGAATAAAAGGGTGTTTTCGATTGGTATGGTTCTTGCTGTTTTTTAAATTGTTAAATCGGCGTTCTCTGATGTCATGATCTATCATGTTTGTAAAGTGCACATATAAAATCCGGTGATAAACCACCGGTTGAAAGGCGGTTTTAAAATGACAAAAAAAGTCCAGCTTGATAAAGAATGTGATTTCTTTACAGCAGAAAGGCTCGATGAAATCGTCATACTCCGCTTAAAAGAAAATCTTCTTTTTCGCGCAACTGATTTAAGTGAAAGAGATAAGGTGATAGATTACCTTGACCAGGTTTCAATAACAGATTCTATCAAGGTCGTCGTTTTTATCAGTTCTCCGGAAGTTAAGGGAAGTGATGAATATTTCGATTTTTATCACCGGGCCTTCTCCTCGAGATTACATGACAAGGATGTTCACAGATTGCACAATGTTTTTACTCAAATCATCTTAAGAATAGTGGAATTAAATAAAATCGTGGTGCATGCGAACAGCGGGAGTGTAATATCGCTATTTTTAAACTTCAGCCTTGCCTGTGACTATAGAATCGTCGCTGACAACACGGTTTTTCAGAATCCTTTTTACAAACTGGGACTGGTACCTATCGGCGGTGGCGCTTTTTTTCTCTCCAGACGATTAGGTCGCAGCAAGGCTCTGGAAACCCTGTTGTCCGACAAGGATATCACCGCGGATGAAGCCATGAAACTGGGTATTGTAGACAAGGTTGTCCCTCAGGAAGAACTCGAAAAAGCCGCCGTAGATATGGCACAGTGTTTTGCTCAAAAACCCGCCGGATCATTGGCGGGTCTCAAGAAACTGATAAATTATTCTATGATAGATTTAAAAGACTACATGGCACTTGAATATAAGGAACTGATAAAGGTATTGGACTCCGGTTTAAAACCCCCTGATCGCTGACTAGTTTTCCCGTGCAAGCTATTCATTTACCCAATGTGTTTTTGGTTGCTGTTTTTCAACATCCCTTTTTCTTTTTGGAAAACGGATAACATTCTGTCCGTCCGGACGTTCTAATGGAATGCTATCAACCGTCGGATCTTCTATGTTTGTTTTATAATAACCTTTTTGACTTGAAATTTCATTGATATCAGAAGAATCGATATTCTGCCGGTTTACGAGTGGCCGCCGGAGCATCTTTTCATAAATATCAATGTATTGTTGCGCGGTGACCCGATGATTAAATGTAGCAGCGCTTTCGGTCATTATTCGGCGGATCTGCCGTTCTTTGATGTCAGAGGACATCATATAAAACTGCATGGCCTGATCAATGGCCCATGACAGACCGCCTGAATCGAATGTGTTGAACAAAAACCCGTTTCCCGTATCTTTAGACACGTCCAAATGTGTGACCGAATCGTGAATGCCCCCGGTATCATGAGCCACCGGAAGGGCACCGTAAATAGACCCGATCATCTGTGGAAGACCGCAGGGTTCAAAGCTTGAAGGCATTAACACAAAATCCGACGCCCCATAAGCCAGGCGGGCCAAACGTTCATTAAAACTACATATTGCCACGCGATCTGATAAATTATGTAAACGAACGATATCTTTAAAGTGCCTTTGAAACTCCCCGTCTGCCACAAAAACGATCTCAAGATTCTGTTTCCAATAACGGGCAACGACGTCATAAAGTATATCAGCCAGCAACTGGCATCCCTTTTGAACCGGGTCCAGACGGGAAGGCCAAAAAAAGATGGGCGCTTCTGTGTCCTGAATCAAACCCAAATTTTTTTGAAACATCCGCTTATTGGTCTTTTTCTCCAAAACATGATTTGCTGGGGAATACATGCAGGGCTGAACCTCATCAATGGATGGGTGATAAGAAGGGTCGGGAGCATTTAAAATCCCGACGGCACACCCGGCATTACTTTTGTTGTTCAGCTCTTGCTGCATACAATCTTTCACAAATCCGTGCCGTCCTTCGATCATTTCTTCCAAAAATTTCGGACTCACGGTATTAACAAAATGGGCTGAAAAAACACCGCTGGCAAGGAAATCTACAGGAACAGCATCCCTTATCTGTTCATAAGTGGTCGGGTAATGATCAAAATAAAGGTTTTGCCAGAATGAAGCACCGTCGATACCCCTGTCCTCGATTTCAGCGAGCGTGGTTTTAACCGTATGGATGTTGTGAATGGTAAATAAACAGGGAATGCCCAATTGTCTGGCCATGGCCGGAATCAGGGCGGTCATCCAGTCATTGCAATGAATTAAATCCGGCTGAACTTTAGGAACAATATTGTTGATCACCTCTCGCTGATATGCCAGCGAGATTTTAACGTTTTCAAACTCATTACCGGAATAGACATGGTTTAGATAGAAAAAAGCCCGATCTTGAGCCAGATGAATTCTTTCGTCCGGAACACTGTTTCTTATTTTAACAAACTCCCTCTGAGCAAATGGAGACAAATTGCCGTTGAATATGGATCGATAGTCCGGAAGGGCAACATGGACATCGGCACCTTGATTGTACAGTGCATTGATCAATGCTGCCGACACATCTGCAAGCCCCCCTGCTTTAGCATTCAAGCCATTGGAATTTTGACCCATGCCATGGGGGAGATAGGTAACCTCAGGGGTCAATACCAGAACCCGGGGATTCGTTGGAGTATTAATCATGACCTGCTGCTCCTGTAAGTTTATACCTTTTATCAAACATCATCAGAGTGCGTTGCTGCCTTGCGGGGCAATTGTAGCCCCATACTCTCCGGTGAATGTCAGACTTTGGGACAGTTTTTTGATAGAATTGTTTTTTTGAAATATATTCAGACCAAAAGGATGAACGGAAGAAAGCGCGCAAGTGTGAATAAAAACCCTTCCGGTATTGTCGTGATATTTTTCTAAGGTATGGATCAGCTCATAGGCGGACGAACCGTCAAAGTCTCCCATGAGCTTTAGATGAAGATTATCGCTGTTTTGATGGGAAAAAATTTTGAAATTTGTTGCCATTTTTTCACTCCTTATCGTTGCCACACCATTGTATATTCGGTCAAGCCGATGCTTACTTATTGTCCGGCCTATGCATTCTTCGATCCTGCCCGATCCGTCTCACCGGACGCGTATGTTGATGAGAGCCGGCCTGCCGAAAGGGGATTGGACGGATTAATCCTTGGACAGGTTAATAATACTGTTGTAAGTTCCGAAACAGTTTGGGCATAGATGTTCGTTCCGGGGGTCTTCTCTCCACTGCCCATCCACCAGAAACTTGTATTCATAACCTCCGGGTGCGAGCATCACCGCCTTATTCCACATTCCATTTTCATCCTTTCGCATGGGGTGCTTTTCCGGACTCCAATTGTTAAAATCTCCCATCAAGAGGACCTCTTCGGCCTCGGCCGCGTCCAATGAAAATGTCCATCTTCTTCGTTTAATTTTATGATTTGATTTCCCCTTCGGCATGTCACACCTCCTTGAATAAACATCTTTAAAATACCACTTTTTTATCCTTTTTCCTTCAGGCAGTATTCGCGCCACAGGCAGTCTTCCCGGTCACAGTTTCCGTCTGCTTTTCCAAAACATTCCGCGTTTCCCTCAATGTGCTGGATGCTTCGAATGAGGCGTTTTAAATCCGGGAAATGATCTTTTGAGTTGTTGTCCAAATTGCCTGCCATCTACATCTACCGAAATTTCCAACAATCTTTTGATCAATGGGTATGAAAAGAGAAAATCAGCTTCAATAGATTGATGGATTATTTATTATCGACTTTATCGGTTTTGTCCATAGGGGCACGGCTTCATTTTTTCTGGGGAAATTTCCTACCTGGGAATTCATCCCATGCAACGGAGGAAAAACTCTGGCGATCTGATAGCACCACAATTGATTTAACGAATTAAATTAACTGTCAATATAAGATGTTAGCAGTGAAGAATCATCGCCATGTGATTTCAAAATAGGAGATGGGTCATCTTCATCGAAATCCATTTGAATAAGAGCGATGATTGATACTTGATAACCAATAGAGGGATAATGCTCAATCGAGTTTTGTTCGATTTGGGCAGGAGATTGATGAGGGGTTATTCTTTCCACAAATCGACGTCGATAAGACCAAGCTTTGCAGCATAACGGGCCAACTCGATCGTGCTGTGTAGATCGAGCTTTTTCATGATGCTGTGACGGTGGTTTTCAACCGTTTTGGGGCTGATGAAAAGTTTATCTGCAACCTGGGCTGTAGACAGTCCTTCGGCCAAAAGGCCCATGACTTCCTGTTCCCGTGCGGTAAGCAAGTCATAGCCGGTACCCGAAATGGCGACCTGCTTTTCCGGCAAACCGATAAGTTTTTTGACCACCTGATGGGAAACCGAAGTGTCCATAAAATAATGTCCCTTCAACACATACTCAATTCCTTCTAAAAGCAAATCCGCAGCCGATTCCTTTATCAGATAACCCATGGCACCGGACTGAAATGCTTTTACGATATAGTCTATTTTGGAATGCATGCTGACAACCATGATACGAATTTTGGAGGAACATCTTAAGATATCACCGATCAAAACAAGTCCTCTTACATCCGGAAGCCCGACATCCAACAAAACCAGATCGGGCTTGAACTCTTTGACCATTTGAAGTCCTTGACTGCCGGTGCCTGCTTCCCCGACGATTTCATACCTGGGATTGTGTCCGACAATCGTTTTAAGACCTTCCCGAAAAAGGGGATGGTCGTCAATGATTAATATGCGCTTCTTTTGACTCACGATTTTGCTCCTGAAAAGGAATTTTTATATATATTTTAGTACCTTGCATCGGCCGCGATTGAAGGGTCATTTGCCCTCCAAGCAGATTGATCCTTTCTTTCATGCTTCTAAGGCCCATCCGTTTCTCATCACCCAATGCAAGTTCCCGCGCCTTGACATCAAAACCTTTGCCGTTGTCTTCAATTCGAAGAATAATATTCGGGAAAACGCCGATAAGCCTGACGATGGCCTGGTCGGAATCGGCATGCTTGCGGATATTGTTTAGACCTTCTTGAACCAAACGGTAAAGATGGATTTCGGTATTAGCGTCCAGTTTAAATAAATTTAAACCCGCCGATTGAAAGTCAACTTTCCTTTTAAATTGGCTGGAAAATTCTTCACAATACAGCTCGAGCGCTTTCACAAGACCCATCTCAGCCAGGGCCGGAGGTTGCAAATCATACGAAAGATCACGGACGGCATTGATGGCCTTTTGGAGGCGATTTGAGATTTCCAGCAGTTTTTCTTTTACTGTGGCGTCTAATGCAGGCTGATCCTTTAAAAGCATGTCAAATCCAATTTTTGAAGCCGAAAGATCTTGTGCCACCCTGTCGTGAAGCTCACAGGAAATCATCTGACGTTCGGTCTCTTGTGCCTTTAATAACTGTTGTGACAGGTCTCGAATGTGGGATTCGGCGCGCTTTCGTTCACTAATATCTCTACTGACGCCCCGGTAACACGATATGTTCCCCCATTTGTCCAAACACGGAACCCCGCTTGTCTCCATGATGACTTCCATTCCGTTCTTTCGAAGAAGCATATTATCAAGGGCCTCGATGGGTTTTATTTCCACCATAAGTTCAAAGATCCGCGCTTTTAAGGCCTCTTTATTTTCTGAAGAGAAAAAATCGTAAAAGTATCTACCGATCACCTCATCACGGGGATAGCCAATGATGTCTTCTACAACAGGGTTTGAATAGAGATACTTGCCTTGCACGTCCATCTCCCAGATCCAATCCGATGTATTTTCAGCCATATCCTGAAATCGTTTTTCGGATTTGAGAAGGGATTGCTCGAGTCTGTTTTTGCGAACCACTTTTTCAATTACGGTGGGCAGCAGGGTAAAAAAATCCCCGGATTTGACCAAATAATCTATGGCCCCCAATTTCATGGCGCGGACGGCGACATTCTCGTCTCCCTGACCCGTGATCATAATCACCGGGATGTCTCTGTCTTTTTGACTTAATGCCTCCAAAAACTCGATACCGTTCATACCGGGCAGAAGGTAATCTGTTATGATGACGGTGGGTATCATCCTATCAAGCCGTTCAAGGCATGTGTTCGCTTCCTGGAAATGATGCACCGAGGCATGCGGGAACTCTTTGGCGATAGCCCGCTTCATCAGGCTGAAATGGGCATCCTCGTCTTCAATGATTACGAGCGTCAACGGTTCCACTGTCAAAACTCCTCATATCTTCCTTCCGGGGTATGAAACAAGTTCATTCTTTCAGGATGGGCGGCTTATTCAGAATCATCCAGTAAAATTCGATTTGCATGATCTTTTGCTCAAACTCTTTGAACCCTACAGGTTTGGTCAGGTAGCTGTTGGCATAATGTTCGTAGGATCGGACAATATCCTCTTCCCGTTCCGATGTGGTCAGCATGATCACCGGAATTCGTTTTAGTAAAGGGTCTTCTTTGATCTTCTTCAGGACCTCTACACCATCGATACCGGGAAGCTTAATGTCCAATAAAATCAATCCCGGAATGGGATATTTGACTTTATCTTCATACTTTCCATGATTATAAAGATAGTCAAATGCCTCCTCCCCATCAATAACAATGTGAACCCGGTTTGCGTTTCCGGCCTTTCTAATCGCGCGTTTGGTAAGTTCCGCATGCGCCGCCTCATCCTCCACAAGTAATATATCTGAAGGTTCGTAATCCATCTGCTCAAGTCTCCTTGTCTTTTAAAGTAAAATAAAACGTGGTCCCTTTCCCCGGCTCGGATTCCAGCCAGATTATGCCGCCATGATGTTCGATAATTCGCTTTACGATGGTCAGCCCAACGCCCGTCCCCCCTCCTATTTTTTTTCCGGATGGCAGCCGTTGAAAAATCTCGAAAATTTTTGAATAATAATGTTTCTCGATACCGATGCCGTTGTCCCGGACAAAAAACACCTTTTGTCCGCCCTGCTCCATTACCCCCACATCAATCCGAGGAGCAGGATTTTCCTTACCCATGTATTTAACGGCATTGGACAACAGGTTCTCGATAACCTGACCCAATCGTTCTATTTCACCATAAATCAGGGGAAGACCTTTTTCAACGTTTAATGTAACGCCGCTTTCATCGATGTGAGGTTGAAGCGTTTTTAAAACTTTTTTCATGAGATCGTCAAATGAAAACTCGCCCTTTCTCTCCGGCAACCGCCCGATGCGGGAAAGATACAGCAAGTCGTTGATTAAAACCTCCATCTTTCGGGAAGCATCGCTCATGTAATTAAGATATTTTTCAGCATTTTCATCAATCAGATCCCCAAAGTCTTCGCGAAGTGCGCCGATAAACCCCTCGATGGTCACAATAGGCGTCTTTAGATCGTGGGAAACGGTATATACGAAGGTTTCAAGCTCTGTGTTTTTGTCAGCGAGTTCAGCGAGCGTGGCTTCTAACTTTTTTTCATTTTCTATTAATGCCTTTTCCGTGCGTTTCCGTTCGCTGACTTCCTGAAGCGCCTGATCTCTGGCTTGCCGATACATTTGCATCCGCTCCAGAAGCAGATGAAGGAGCAATGAGAGGGTTGCTGAGACGACAAGGCCAAAAATGAGAACAGAAACCTTCCAGGCGGTCCCCGATGGATAGACGATCGGCTTTGGAACAAGCGCCAACTTCCAGTTTTTACCGGGGAATTGAACCTTTCGAAGGACTCGAAACCCATTCTTTCCCGGATTGCCGTCACTTTGATTTTCATTCGTGTAAATCAGTTGATCTGCTTCGTAAAGCCGGACCCAAAAGTCCTTGAAAATGTCCTTGGCCAAACAGATATCCACAATTCGTTTAACCTGGAATACGCCGTTCAGATAACCTTGAATCTTGCCGGAATAGACCAGCGGCAAGAATGTATTGTAACCGAGTCCTCCCTGAACAAGCTCCATACAAGGGGTTACGATATTTTGGCTGGTGTGAAGTATATGAAAATTTTTTTGCAGCCGGTAATCCTGAGGTTCAAAGATGAGTGTATCAATGACACGTTCATTGCTGTTTTTCGGGAAAACCCATCGAACGACGCCCGTAGGGTCAATCCAGTTGATTCCCATAAAGCCGGGGTAATGGGAATAAAACATCTCGGCAAAATCAAGAAAACGATCCTGGCTGAAATCCGGCGGAACCCGATCAACCCATCTTTCAGACAGTGATTCAAGAGAAGCCATTCGAGCATTCATCAGACCTTCGATACGAATCCGTATCTGTTCCGAAGACGTTTCTGTATGCCGAAGGACAAGCTCCCGTTCGTATCTGTTTTGATTTTGCCACAGCAACACCGCAATGCTGCCAAAAATCAAAAATGCAAAAAAAGGAGTCAATTTTTTCAAATGAGGCATTGAATTCTTTTATTAAGTTTTTAATATAAATATGATGCTCGCTCAGGATGATAAACCACATTTTTCGATATACTCACATCTCAATATCGACAAAAGTTCCTAACAAATTCGAGCGGTTTAGTCTACCTTAAAATTGATTTCAACATTGTTCGTTATGCAATCCCACAAAAAAAGTGAGAATGTGTGATTTTCAACTTCTCACCTTTTTCATAAACCGAGTCTGCAGTAAATGCAAAGAAACGATTTTGGGGTTATTTAACTTTAATCTTAATCTGTTTTCTCTTGACTTTCTCTACCTTTGGAAGTGTTATCGTTAAGATACCTTTATCAAAGGCCGCTTCTGTTTTATCTTTTTCAACACGGGTCGGAAGATCGATTACACGTTGATAAGCCCCACAGTACCTTTCCGAACGATAACGATTTTCCTCTTTTTCTTCTTTTTCTCGTTGTTTTTCGCCTTTGATGGTTAACCGATCACCGGTGATGCTGACATCAACGTCTTTTGCATCTATTCCCGGGAGTTCTGCTTTTATAATAAGATGAGTGTCGGTCTCCGAAATATCCACCAATGGTTGCCATTTTGGAAAACCAATTTTTGACAACGATGTCTCTCCGAAGATGCGGGTAAAAAGATCGTCCATCTCCCTGCGAAGCCTGCTGATTTCTCCAAACGATTTCCAAGGAACAATATCCATAATATTCCTCCTTTCGCAAATATCTTTAAAAAACACCGGCTAAGACCTAAGTTGAGCGGCAGTGATTTTCTCACCATTCACTTAAGGTAATGAATCATGATACACATGCGCTCGGGTTATCGGCAAATCATTGTTCAACCCGTTGGAAAAAAGAATCTGGAACAAGCGAGACTCACCATACTTAAACCCGGCTGCTGCACTGTATAAAAATAGTCGCCATTGCCTTACAAACGCGTCGTCAAACAATTCCCTTACTCTTGCAACATTTCGTTCGTAATTTTCTGTCCATTTTTCAAGGGTTTTTGCATAGTGCAATCGCAAGTTTTCTACATCTATCACTGAAAAACCGGTTTTCCCCATCCCGCATGTGATTTCGTGGAGCGTCGGAAGGTAGGCTCCCGGAAAGATATAATTAAACGTCCAGGGATCACTCGCTGAAGGGGTATCTTTCCCAATGGTATGCAATAGACCCAACCCGCCGGTTTTCAATAAATCCGAAACTTTTTGGATAAAGATGGGTATGAATTTTTTCCCCACATGCTCAAACATACCGATGGAAACCACTTTATCGAACTTTCCGCTTAATTTCCTGTAATCCTGATACAAAATCTTAATCTGATCTTGGAGCCCCAATTCCTTGATGATACGGTTGGCATACTCGTACTGATTTTGCGACAATGTATTTCCAACCCCGGTTACCCCGTATTTTTGTGCGGCATAGATCAGCATTCCGCCCCAGCCGCAGCCGATGTCGAGCAGAGATTCGTTTGGTTTAAGTAAAAGTTTACGACAAACATGCTCGTATTTATTTAATTGCGCCTGTTCCAGGGAATCGTCTTCCCTTTTAAAATACGCGCAGGAGTATGCCATGGTTTTGTCGAGATAGAGCGTATAGAATTCATTGCCCCGGTCATAATGATAAGAGATATTTCTGGGAGCACGCCGTAGCGTATCCCGGTTTAGGAGTGAAAGGATAACAAACCGATATTTTTGCCAAAAAGGCAAATGATACTCATCAAAATTGATGGCTAATCCCAGGCGGAAAAACTCCTCCAAGTCGTTATCTACTTCCAGATCTCCCATCACATATGACTCGCCAAACCCTAAGAAACCTTTTTCGATGATCCTCTTGGCGCAACATTTGGTTTTCAAGCGTAAGGTTACCCTGGGTAAATTTCCGAAACATATTGCATCACCATCCCAAAAATCGATGTTGAAGCATGCCTGTGGATCAAAACGATGCATCATCATAGCTATATTTTTTATAGCTTTCTTCACAACAACTCTCTTTCTTTCCCCTTTTAATAAGATAAAAATTGGCTTTTATATTTTACGATCCCTTGCCACGAGTTCATGCGGTTTAAAAAAAGATTATCCATGCAGCGGCTATTTATAAAAACACTCCGACCCTTTGTTTTTTGAATAATGCCTGCGGTCTATCTTTCTTTTTATTTCAATAAATACGCATGAGAGGAGAACAATTTCATCTATCCCAAGCTTTATCTGGTGATAGAAAAGGGGTTAGAAATCATACTCATATGTCTCGTCACGGGCCGGTCTTATATCTTTAATCATTACAACCACATCAAGAGGTCTGTTTTCCCGATCCTTAACCAGATTAGAAATCGTTGCCGCACGATAAAATCCCGCCTTAGTAAAGGCATCTATCGCGGAAATGTTAATGTCCGGAACCTCGGCAATGAGTTTTTCAAGCTCAAGCTTGTGGGCGATACCGACAATCTCTACGATCATTAGCTGCCCCAAACCGACTTTTCGGTAGTCTCTGTGCACAAATAATCGCACGGTACCCAAATGCCATTTCCAACCGAATCGACGACGATTTAAAGTGGCATCGGCAATAATGGTGCCATTTTTTAACGCTATAATGGGTAGTGTTTTGGCGTATTCAAGATTTTTTGCCCATTCTTCAACAATAAGCCTGCTGGCAACATCATCACGCAAATATCGCGCGTCTTCTTTGGGAACCGCTTTAAAAAACGCATACAAATCATCTTGGTCTTCTGATACCATCGGTCTTAGAAGAACCTTGGTTCCATCTTTTAGTTTGGCCTCTTTTTGATACGTGTTAAGATCGAACATATAAACCACCTCCCTTCAACCTTTAAGGCATCTTGAAATGGTTTTTCTCCCCTCATGTTAATTTTTCATTTTTAATGATGCTAATCCCGACTTTCAACGACGACGCAACTTGTTTCGAAAAACAACTTCGCTTGTCTTGTTTGCCCCTTCTTCGACGAATGACAATATCTGTTATGCCTCGAGCTGGATAGCGATATCTTTCTATGCCCTGGACACACTGTAATTTTCGACAAAATGCTTCAGCTTCATCATTGCAGCAGGTTCCGGTTTTTTAAACTGGACCCGATTCAACCGCATCTTAAAAGAATTGATCGCAAATCCGTCATCCATTTCAAAATCGGCAATGTTTTTAAACGTCAAATTATCAAGGTAAAAACCAGAACCAGCCACCAATATGTCCAGTACCAGTGATTGACTGGATCGCTCCTCGCCGGTAATATAACTAAACGAAAGCCCACCCAAGCTTATGTCATCGATTCTGCCGAACCTGACCGGTTTCGATCGGTATACGGAACATGCAATCTCTGCCATACTTCTATCTGTGACACGTATCTGTTCGGCAGCAGCGGGTCTGATCAAAGCAAATGCGTCGTTATTGACCTGAAATCGTTTGTGTGTTCTTTTCTCAACGCCTTTCACCCTGTTTTTATCCATCAATTCCATCAACAGTGACCGGCTCACACTCGCAATATCATGATTGAATCCAGATAATTCGTTGACATAATTCATACGGTCGGGTTGACTATCCTCAACAAAATAAATCTTGTCCATTTTACCCCCTAACACCTATCGTTTCTCTTCTTCGAGTTGGTCCACTAACTATTCTCTAACGACTTGGCCGGTTTTGTCCATAGGTGACGAGCTTCATTTTTTCTGGGAAAATCTCCTATCTGGGGATTTTCCCCATATCCTCTTTCCTCTTTTCTCTTTCCTATTTCTGGCTTAAGGGTTAATGTAAAAATAAAATATTAAGGGCCGGACACATTCTTCATCAGAGATTCGTG